>CACYEB010000201.1 GCA_902773305.1 uncultured Bacteroidia bacterium | reverse complement strand
TTAATGGAGTTCAGCGACTTCCTTCGCCCGTATCTGCCCGATGTACTGGAGAGTGCCGATTTTCTCATCAAGATAGATTTCATTCGGGCCAAGGCGCTTGTCGCCCTGGATATGATAGCGGGGATGCCGGTGCTCTCTGCCACCGGCGAGATGACTCTCCGCAAAGCCCGGCATCCGCTTCTGGAGCGTGCCCTTCGAAAAGAAAACAAAGAGATAGTGCCGTTGACGCTGACCCTGACCCCGGACCGCCGGATTATGCTTATCTCGGGCCCCAATGCCGGCGGCAAAAGCGTGTGCCTGAAGACGGTGGGGCTGCTGCAGTATATGTTCCAATGGGGAATGCTGATACCTACTTCAGAAATATCCGAGATGCTCATTTTCGACCGCATCTACGTGGATATAGGCGATGACCAGAGCCTGGAAAATGACTTGAGCACCTATTCTTCGCACTTGAAGAACCTGGCGGAGATGGTGTCTGGTGCCGACGGCCGGACGCTGGTGCTCATAGACGAGTTCGGAAGCGGCACCGAGCCTGCCGCCGGAGGTGCCATAGCGGAGGCGGTTCTGGACAATCTGGCAGGCAAGGGGGTATATGGTGTCATCACCACCCATTACACCAACCTCAAACTGTACGCCGGCAACTCGCCGCACGTCATAAACGGGGCTATGCAGTTTGATGTGGCCGCCCTTACACCGCTTTTCACCCTGGAGCAGGGACTGCCAGGCAATTCGTTCGCATTTGAACTTGCCCGCAAAGTGGGACTGCCCGAAGAGATTGTCCACAGTGCCGAGGAGAAAGCAGGCGACGATTTCGTGGATATGGAGAGGCAGCTGCGCAAGATAGCCCGCAACCGCCGGGCGCTGGACGAGAAGCTCAGCCGTGTCAAGAACGCCGACCGGACCCTGGAAAACCTCACTGAACGTTACGAGAAGGAACTGTCTGAGATAAAGGCTCTCAAAAACAATATACTTTCCCAGGCCAGGGCCGAGGCACGCGAAATAGTGGAGGGGGCCAACCGGCGGATAGAGCAGACTATACGCGAAATAAAAGAAGCGCAGGCCGAGAAGCAGAAGACAAAGGAGGCCCGCTCAAGGGTCACCGAGTTGCAGCAGGAACTCCGGGAAGAAGCGCCTGCCCGCACCGACGCAGACGATCTGATAGAGAAGAAGATGCAACAGATACTGGCCCGCCGCCAGCGGCAGCAGGAAAAGAAGGAGGAGCGGGCCCGCAGGGTGGGGGAAGAACTGCCGAAGCCGGCCGTCAGGCAGACGGAGAAGCAGGACCCCCTGAAAGTGGGGGACAAGGTACGTATAAAGGATAGCGGTATGGTGGGAGAAATCATACAGATTTCCACAAAGAAGGTTACGGTGGCCGTCGGCGGCCTCACCACCAGGGCAGACCAGGGCAAGGTTGAGCGCATCGGCGCCAAAGAGTTTAGGGAGGCTTCAAAGACTGCCGCACCGCAAAAGGCGACCAGCGGCGGAGTCGCCGTGAAGGGTATGGAATCGATTTCGGAACGCAAGATGAATTTCTCTCCGCAGATAGATGTGCGTGGAGAGCGGCTGGAGAGTGCGCTGAACATAGTCACCCGCTTTATGGACGATGCCACTATGATAGGTATTTCGCAGGTGAAGATACTCCACGGAAAAGGGACGGGCGTGCTGCGTGAGGAACTCAGGAAATATTTGAAAACAATGGCGGGAGTGATTGCCGTTCACGACGAGGCTCTGGAGATGGGAGGCGCCGGAATCACTGTTGTGGAATTGGGTTAATTTATTATCTTTGCGCAGCAATTTGGTTAAGAATTTTTATCCAATCATACCAATTAATACAGTTATGAAACAAACCTTCAAGAGTTTATTACTGTCTTTGGCAGTAATGCTTTTTGCCGTACCCGCATTTGCGCAGGTTACGACATCCTCTATCAGCGGCCACGTCACCGATAAGGACGGCGCCGTTGCGGGTGTAGCGGTTATCGCTGTTTATCAGCCTACTGCTACGGCATTCTATGCTGTTACCGACAAAAACGGTAACTATCGTATCAACAACGTTACTGCCGGCGGTCCCTACACGGTGTCTTTCCAGATGATGGGCTACCGCGAGGTAGAGAACAAGGGCGTTTATGCTCCCCTGGCCGAGACAGCCGTCATAGATGCAACTATGGAAGACGAGTCCATAAGCCTTGAGGGCGTTGTGCTCGTTGCCGAGGCAAATGATTCCGGTATGAACATCCGCCGCTCCGGCGCCGGTACATCCGTAAGTCAGAGGACGATGTCCAATATGCCTACCGTCAGCCGCAGCATGAACGATATCATGAAACTCACCCCCCAGGCATCGACTACTTCCAACGGTCTTGCCATCGGCGGTGGTAACTATCGTTCTTCTTATGTAACCGTGGACGGTGCCGCTTTCAACAATGCGTTCGGTATCGGAGGCAACCTGCCCGCAGGCGGTACTCCCATCTCCCTGGATGCTATCGAGCAGATGAGTGTGAATATCACTCCTTTTGACGTGCGCCACAGCGGTTTCACCGGCGGTGCCATCAACGCCGTTACCAAGAGCGGTACCAACGAGTTCCACGCTTCGGTTTACGATTACTATACCTCTGACGCCGTTCGCGGCTTCAAGGTTGAGGGTACGGATCTCAACAAGTCCAAGTTCCTTGACAACACCGTCGGTTTCACCATCGGAGGTCCCATCGTAAAGAACAAACTCTTCTTCTTTGTGAACGCCGAGTATTCTTCTGACGTGGTGCCCGGTTCCAGCAAGGTGGTCAGCGACGCAGCCGGCCGCGTGGATCCCGCGTTCGTTCCCAACAGCGACGTGGTACGTCCTACCAAAGAGTTTATGGAAGAGGTTCTCAAGACGCTTGACGAAAAGTACCATTACAATCCCGGCCGTTATCAGAACTACTCTCTCAGCACTCCCGACTACAAGATAATGGGCCGTCTGGACTGGATTATCAACAGGGACAACAAATTCAATCTCCGTGTCAGCCACACTCACACGATGAATTCCAACACCCCTTCCAGCTCCGTGAACCCGATTTCTCCCAACCCTTACGACCGCAACGTTTACGGCCGTACATCTACTTACGCTCAGTTCTTCGAGTCCAGCCGCTATTATCAGGAGCAGAACTTTACCTCAGTTGCTGCCGAACTCAACAGCCGTCTGTTTGACGGCCGCGCAGCAAACCTGTTCCGCGTGACCTGGTCCCACCAGAATGAGCCCCGTTCTTTCGTAGGCGGCAACTTCCCCACAGTGGATATCCTTCAGAACTACGTTGACGCAGAAGGCAAGGACAACAAAGCCGTCCTGACCTCCTTCGGTCCCGACCCCTTCACCTATGGCAACCTGCGTGACGTCCACACCGTCGTGGCTACCGACGAGATCTCTTTCTCTGCCGGCATCAACAACTTCGTGGCTGGTCTCCAGTACGAATATGACCTGACCAAGAACGGTTATATGCAGGGTGGCCTCGGCTACTATGTTTACAACAGTTGGGAAGATTTCCTCGCAGAAGCTAAACCCGCCGCATTCGCCATCACCCACTCCAACCGTGATGACCTGGCACAGGTATTCCCTTCGTTCACTTACAACCAGTTCTCTGCTTACTTCCAGGACGAGATCGACTTCAGTGACTACTTCAAGCTCACCGTCGGTCTGCGTGCAGAAGTGCCCATCTATCCGGCAATCGCAGGCAACGAAAACAAGGAGTTCCTGACCCTTGCAGAAACCAGCCAGTCGATGAAGGGTATGAGCACTGCCGATATGCCCAAGACCACCGTCAACCTCTCTCCCCGTATCGGTTTCAACTGGGATGTCCTCAAGAACCGTTCTATGATTGTCCGTGGCGGTACAGGTATCTATACCGGCCGTATCCCGTTCGTGTGGATTGTTTCCGTTGCCGGCAACAGCAACTGCCTCCAGGCCCAGTACATCGATGCTGACGGTTCCGGTGCCAACACTCCTACTTTCCATTCGAACCTGAACGACATCCTCAAGGATATCTACGGCGGTTCGTTCAAGGCTCAGGATCTGGCTGCTCCCCAGTCAACCACCATCCTTGACAAGAACCTGAAGATGCCCACCACCTGGAAATCTTCTCTCGCCGTTGACTTCAACCTGCCTTTAGGCATCAAGGGATCTGTTGAGGGTATCTACAACTATGACCTCAACACTGTCGCTTCGCTCCGTCTCGGTTACGCCGAGGTCGACGGCGTACAGCTCCCCGGCGAACCCGACAAACGTTCTTTGTGGAGGTCCGAAAATATCAAGAACTCTATGGGCAAGACCGTGGCTCCCTACTACATCACCAACACCAATCATCACGGTCATTATTATTCAGTTACCGCCCGTCTGTCCAAGGACTTTGCAAACGGTCTCAGTATGATGGCCGCTTATACCCGCAGTGATTCTAGATCAATACAGGAAGGCTACGGTGACCAGGTTTCTTCGCTCTTCGCAGGTGGAAACTACAGCAAGAACGGCTCCAATGTTCCCGAACTCGGCCACTCCGCATTCGTATCTCCCAACCGCGTGATTGCAAACGTAAGCTACCGCATCAAAGAGGGCAGCCACTTTGCAACCACACTGGGCCTGTTCTACGAAGGCTACAACCACTGCTTCGTGGGCGGCTACTCCTACACTCGTTACTCCTACACGTTCGGTGTCCGCAGCGGTGACTATGTTAACGATGTTACCGGTGTAGGCGGCTCCCAGAACCTGCTTTACATCCCGACAAATGCCGATCTGGATAAGATGACATTCAAGGATGATGAGAACAAGGCTGCCTTTAAGAGCTTCATTGAAGGTGACAAGTACCTCAGCGCACATCGCGGCGAGTATTCCATCCGTGGTGCAAAGATCGCTCCTTGGCAGAACCGCATCAATTTCAAACTTGCCCAGGACTTTATGTTCGACATCGCCGGCAAGACCAACACTCTCCAGCTTGGCGTGGACATCAACAATGTGGCCAACCTGTTCAACTCCAACTGGGGTCTTACCAAGCAGGTCAGCTCAGAGAATATACTTGAGATCAGCAAGGCTGACAAAGACGGTTCCTACGCCTCCAGCATTTACACCTTCAAGGCTCCCACTGTCAAGAACTACCGCAGTACGTTCAACACCTGGCAGATGCTCTTCAGTGCACGCTGGTTCTTCTAGTCTAACCTGACAATCAATAATCAAGGGCCCTTCGGGGCCCTTTTTTATTTCTGTTCGCTGTTCCGGTACTGCTTGGGAGTCACGCCGTATTTTTTCTTGAATTCCCTGTAAAAATAAGTCTTGTTGGCGAAGCCGCAGGCATACATGATCTCAAGTGCCGTCTTGTGGGAGGTCCTTAGTAGCTTCCGCGCGTTTTCCAGCCGGATGCTGCGGATAAACTCCGTGGGCGTCATACCGACTGCCGAGCGCAACTTGCGATATAACTGCATTTTGCTTAAGGCGGCCTCGGCGGCAACCATCTCGGGGGTCAGCGCCTCGTTCTCGATATTCTTGATGATGATATCGGAAATCTTTACGATAAGGTCCTTGTCTTCATTCCTGACAGTTTTCCCGGCAATCTGCTGCACTGCACTCCGCGCAGACCCGCCATACTCCCGGTTTATTTCGCCCCTGCCCAGCAGGCTGTCGGCAAGGGCCATAAGGTGCTTTGGATTGAATGGCTTGGGAAGATAGGCATCTGCGCCTTTTTCCAGTGCTGAGATTTGCTGGTCCATAGACTCTTTCCCGGAGATAATAATGATGGGGATGTGGCGGAAACGCTCTTCTGCACGTATCTCTGTGAGGAACTCCAGGCCATCCATATCGTCCAGTTTCATTGCACAGATAATCAGGGTAGGGGACCTGCGTTTCATCATTTTAAGGGCCTCGCTTCCGCCGGAGGCCTCTGCAATGTTGAATTTGGAAGCCAAAAGTGCTCCGACAAAGGCCCGGATGCCGGCATCATGGTCCACGACAAGTAAATCGTCGGCCTTTATCTGCTCAGGCTCCAAATCCTCGTTCTGACGGTAGACCGCGCGGTTCCCGGGGACTTCAGGGGCCGGAATATCGTCCAAGGCGGCGATAAATTGCTTTACAAGGCTGTGCATCCTGTCAGAGCCCGATTCTATGGTTTCCAGATACTGTTTCTGACCGGAAGTCAGGCGTCCTCCTTCAAGCTGTTCCTTAGGACCATACATTAGCGTAAGGGCATTGGACAGATCGTAGCCCATTTCACTGAAGAACTGGAGTTTTGCCTGGTGGATCTCCTTTTCTTTGCGTGCCTGGGCCCGGTCTTTGCGGACCTTGCGGATATTAAGGAATATGGCTGCAAGCAGTGCAATATAAAGTAAGAAGGCCACCGGGCTTTCCCACCAGCGCGGGGTGATCCGGATCGGCAGTACATACTCTTCCCCGCTCCATTTCCTGTCGGCTGAAGAGCACTTTACGCGCAAGGTATAATTGCCTGTCTCCAAGTTCGATATGACCACGATTGATGACGTTCCAAGCCGTACCCAGTCCCGGTCGAAACCCTCCAGCATATACTGCAGCTCGCAGCGCTGGGAGTTGAGGTAGTCCAGGGGAACAAACAGTAAACTGAAAGAACCTTTACCGTGACGTATCGTCAGGCGGCCTTTGCGCATATAATCGTCCAGCACAGCAGGTTCATTATTGATAAAGAAGCCGTGTTGAAGAAGGTGCGGGACAAAGGAGTCGGTGATGCTGTAATCGGCATCGAAGCGGGTGAGACCGCGGATTCCGCCAAACAAAATCTGCCCATCCCTGTAATAATAAGCTCCATCGGAGAATTCGTTGTCCTGAAGACCGTCTGAGGCGAAATAAGAGAAAGTTTCGCCGCTTGCCGGGTCCAGTTTGGCGATGCCGCGGTTGGTGCTTATCCATAAGTTGCCGGACTCATCTGCGATAACACCGTGGACGGTGTTGTTGGGCAGTCCGTCCTTTTCGGTATATCTCCGCAGTGCGCCATCGCCGGATATCCTGTCCAGGCCATCGCCCGTGCCTGCCCAGATATCGCCGTCTGTGGTTTTTACAAGGGAAAGTACGTCATAGTCGGAGGGAATGTCCTCTACCTTGTCTTGGTCAATGTAGAGCCGCCGTACGCCGCCGCCGCGCGTTCCTATCCACAAACTGCCGTCACCGCCGTCTATCACTGAATATACAACGTTGCTGCCCAGCAGCGAAGCATTGTATTGTTTGGCAGTGACCATAGTGTTGCCCGAAACTACCGTCCGAATCAAGCCGTGACCGCTGGTTCCTATCCAGAGGGTATCCCTGCCCATCGGCAGGATTGTGTAAACAGATGCCGGGCAGAGGCTGGCAAGGGTGTCCGGAATGTTCAGTCTGGATATATTGCCGCCGGATGCGTCAGTGTAGTTCAGGCCATGCCCTTCGGTGCCAATCCATATCCTGTCCCCCACAGAAGCAAAGCAATATACCGAATTGGAGATAAGTCCGTCGGCCGTCGTGAATTGCTTTGTTATGGTGCCGTCACCGGCCAGGAGGTAGATGCCGGAGCCTTTGGTGCCAACCATGAGGCGACCCTGGGAATTCCGCAGCAGGCACCTTACGGCACTGCCGCCGAAGATGTCCCTGACAGTAGCGAACATAGGACCTTCCGGATTAATTCTGGCCACTCCGCGCATATCGGTGCCAGCCCATATTATGTTCTGGGTGCCTTGTAATATTGACAGCACCGGGATTCCTTTGATCACGGGTTGGCCATTGAAGTACAGGCCGTCATTAGTGGCAGAATACACCAGATTCCCGTCTATAAGGCAGTCGTTACAGCCGATAAAGGGCGTGAGGTACTCATCGTATCCGATGGGGAAATTGCTTCGATACAGATTGTTCTCCTTGTCCAGTACCACAGGGACGATGCCGTCCATACGAAACTTGCGGCAGGTGAGGTCAGAATCGAATATTTTCTTGAAATGGCCGTCTTCGAACCACCAGATACCCTTATTGTCAAGGAAAACGAAAAGACCGTCCTCGCCAGCGTATATGGAGAAAGGTTGCTCTCCGGATAATGAGGCGGCGTCAGTGGGGAAGAATCTGGTGAATTTGCCCGTCTTACGGTCAAGCCGGTCTACGCCGCGGTCGGTGCAGACCCAAAGGTATCCGTCTTTGTCTTCTGCGATGTCTCTCACGACATTTGAACTTAGGGTTGCGGGATCATCGGCGGTGGACTTCCAGATGCGGACGTTACGGCTGTTCCAGGAATTAAGGCCATCCCAGGTGCCCAGCCAAATTACCCCTTCGGAGTCTTGGAAAACCTTGATTACAGAGCTGTTGGACAACCCGTCGGAGCTGGTAATGAAGTCCACGCCGTAATTCTGGGCCAGGGCGAGCACCGCGGTACCTAAAGATATGATGAGGGTGAGGAGGCGTTTCATAAAACAAAGGAATCTTCTGTAAAATTATACATTTTTTGCAACAATGAAGAATATGTACACCCTATTGAAAAAATTGTATACTCATACCCCTGTGAGCAGCGATAATTTTGTACTATCAAAAAATACAAAAATGGACATAGCAAAACGAAATCAGGCCAATCCAATCCTCAGACCCTCCGATTTGAAGCCCTGTATACCGGGTATGGAGATCACTTGCCTTCTCAATCCCGGCGTCTTTCGTATGGACGGCAAGACCTGGCTCTTGTTGAGGGTGGCGGAGCGTCCCGTCCAGAAAGAAGGCGTAATCAGTTTCCCCGTGTATAACCAGAAGGGCGAGATTGAGGTGCTGAGTTTCGCGGCAGACGACCCCCAGTTGGATGCCACTGACCCGCGCGTAATTAAATATAAGGGTCAGGACTACCTCACGACTCTTTCTTACCTGCGCCCCGTTTACAGTGAAGATGATGTTCACTTTGCTGAGGATCCTGCCATCAAACCTATTTTCGGAGAAGGTTTCCAGGAATCGTTCGGCATTGAAGACTGCCGTGTCGCCACTATGGACGACGGTTTTTTTCTGACTTTCACAGAAGTCTCTCCCGTCGCCGTGGGTGTCGGCCTTATCCAGACATCAGATTTCAAGAATCTGCGCCGAGAGGGTATGATATTCCCTCCCCACAATAAGGACTGCGCCCTGTTCCAGGAGAAGGTCGGCGACAAATACTTCGCCTTCCACCGTCCCAGCAGCCCTGAACTCGGCGGGAATTACATATGGGTGGCAGAGTCGCCCGACCGCATCCACTGGGGCAGGCATATCTGCGTCGCCACTACCAGGGAAGGCAAGTGGGACAGTGCCCGCGTAGGAGCAGGTGCGGCCCCCATCAAAACATCGGAAGGGTGGCTGGAGATATACCACGGTGCAAATAAAGAGAACCGCTATTGTCTGGGAGCCCTCCTGCTCGATCTGAACGACCCTGCCAAGGTCCTTGCCCGCAGCGATGAGCCCATTATGGAGCCTATAGCAGACTACGAAAAAACCGGTTTCTTCGGTAACGTGGTCTTTACCAACGGTTATTATATGAAAGATGCAGACACCATCCGGATGTTCTACGGAGCCAGCGACGAGGTGATCTGCAGTGCGGAAATGTCAGTTAAGGAGATACTCAATACCCTACGATAATGTTCAAGGAGTTCAAACATTTCGCTTCCCAGCCGCTCAATATCAGGACGCTGCTCACCACGAACCTCCTGTTCGCGATGGTGCTGCCCCTGGTAGAGATCTTCGCTGGGGCATATATAATGAGAAATACGGGTACCCCGACCTATGTTATAATATACCAGCTTTGTATGTATGTCGGAGTAGTGCTTTCCGCCCTCGTGAACGGCGTACTTCTCAAGTGGTTCAAGTCGGCTCGTCTGTATGCTTTCGGTATCCTGATCTCCGCCCTGTCACTTATGCTGATGATGTTCATCAAGAACGTCGGGATGGTGATGATATGCTCTACCGGCTTCCTGATAGGCCTCTCTACCGGTTTCTTCTGGACCAACCGCTATCTGCTGACCCTCTATGCCACCGACGATGACAACCGCAACTATTTCTTCGGATTTGAATCTTTCTTCTTCTCCCTTTGGAATATTGTGATTCCCATCGTGGCCGGAGCGTTGATTGCCGGTATGGACGGAAAAGTTCTGTTTGGCCGCACACTCTCGATCAACAATGGTTATCAGACTCTCACCGTGGGTGCTTTCGTCATAAGCATCCTGGCCTGTATCGCCCTCTCCAGGGGGAAGTTCAAGAGCCCCGGGAGCAAGAATTTCTTCCATTGGAAGTTCCATTCCCTTTGGAAGCGGATGCTCTCGCTGGCGGCCCTGAAGGGTATGGTCCAGGGCTTCCTGGTGACCGCCCCCGCCATCCTCATTATGAAATTTATTGGCGGCGAGGGTTCGCTGGGTATAATCCAAGGAGTTGCAGGAGCGCTTACCGCCGTGCTGGTGTATGTGCTGGGCCGCGTGGCCAAGCCCAAGGACAGAATGAAGATCTTCGGCTTTGGACTGGTGGTGTTCTTTCTCGGCACACTTGCCAACGGAATCCTTTTCTCCGGAGTCGGCGTGATAGTGTTCATCCTGTGCAAGGTTATGTTCCAGCCCATTCACGATCTGGCATACTTCCCCACGATGATGAAAACCATCGACTGCGTCAAGGTACTTGAAAACCGCGACGAATACACCTATATAATGAGTCACGAAATAGGCCTGTTCTTTGGCCGCGCCTTTGGTATGGTGCTTTTCATAGTGCTTGCGGCCGTATTTACAGAAGATTTTGCGCTGCGTTTCGCACTCCCGATTGTGGGTGCCATCCAGCTGATTTCACTGCCCCTGGCCAAGAATATCATAAAGGACATCGACACTAAATATACAAAATGAAAAAGTACCTGGTATTCATAATACTGTCTCTCGCCGTATCCTGTGTGCCGCGTTACGGAGGCTCGCCGGTGACTCAGCAGGATATAGCCAGAGTTAATATGATGGCAACAATGCCCGAGCCTTACGTCCTTCTGGACTGGCATCAGAAAGCGCTGGACTTTGACGCATTTGCCTTCGATTTCAACAATCCCTATCCTTGCGGTCCTGTGATCTGGCTGGATGACGCCCGCCGCAATGTCGACCAGACGACATTTGGACTCTATACCGCTATGGCAGACGCCCGTCAAGGCGCCGATGTCAACGGCGGAGAGTTCCACGAGAGTTTGAATATCCTCCACGCCCTGCTGGGCGCCGGACTCAACGGCATAGACAAGACCGGCCAGAATGGCTACAATTGGGTCAAGATGGCTCAGAACTATTTCAACACAGACAACGGCTGGAATATAGTTATGAACAACACCTGCCCCGAAGTTGCACTGCTTGGCGGCGGTTACGGCCGCGACTGGTGGTATGACGTATATCCCAATATATTGTTCTATGCCGTCAGTGAGGTTTTCCCCGGTGTTGAGGGAGCCGAGCAGATTCAGAGGACAGTGGCCGATCAGTTTGCAAAGGCCGACTCGGTGCTGGCCGGCAACTACGATTTCACCTATTTTGACTACTCCAGGATGGAGGGGTGCAACAACTGGATTCCCAAACAGCAGGATGCGGCCGGCGG
>CACYEB010000200.1 GCA_902773305.1 uncultured Bacteroidia bacterium | reverse complement strand
CAGCAAGAAAGCAGCATCTCAAACAGAAACAAAGGAGGACTAGTTATGGCACAGCAGAACAACATCAGGTTTCTCAATCCCCCGACAGTGGATGTAAAGAGAAAGAAATACTGCCGTTTCAAAAAGGCCGGTATCAAGTATGTGGATTATAAGGATCCCGAGTTCCTCAAGAAGTTCCTCAACGAGCAGGGTAAGATTCTCCCCCGCCGCATTACCGGTACTTCCCTGAAGTTCCAGCGCAAGGTGGCACAGGCCGTCAAGCGTGCACGCCATCTGGCTCTTCTGCCCTACGTAACTGACTTAATGAAATAATAGGAGGCGCAGCTATGGAAATCATACTTAAACAAGATGTCAAGAACCTTGGTTACAAAGACGATATTGTAAAGGTCAAGGACGGCTACGCAGCCAACTATCTGATTCCCCAGGGTATGGCCATTATGGCTACCGCTTCTGCAAAGAAGGTCCACGCAGAGAACCTGCGCCAGCGCGCCCATAAAGAGGCCAAGTTGCGCGGCGACGCCGAGGCTCTTGCAAGCAAGCTTGCAGCAGCTGTCGTAAAGGTTCCCGCCAAGGTCAGCAGCAAGGGCAAGGTGTTCGGTTCTGTAAACAACATCCAGATTGCCGAGGCCCTCGAGGCTATGGGTTTTGCGGTGGACCGCAAGAATGTCGAGATCGTAGGTGCAGACGTGGTTAAGGCTACCGGCGCATACGAGGCAGTTGTCAAGTGCTACAAGGACATCAAGGCTACCGTTAAATTCGAGGTTGTTCCTTCTGCCGATTCAGATCCTCAGGAAGTGGCAGAGAAGCCCGCTGAGGCTCCCGCAGCCGAGACTGAAGCTCCCGCAGCCGAGTAATCGACAGGTTGCTTTACAAAAAAATGGATACCCAAGGCGGGTATCCGTTTTTTTGTTGTCCCTAACGGACGTCCCTATGCCTCCTTGGCGCTCAATACGCTCTGGGAGACGTTGATGATGAAGTCGCCCATCTTCTCGAAGCAGTTCACAAGATCCATATAGAATGAGCCGGTCTCATAGGGGTAGGAGGCCTTTTCTATATTGCTCAGGTGTTCTTCGCGCAATTGGTTGCGGAAGTCGTTGATGGCTTCCTCGGCGGCATCGGCATTGTTTATATCCTGCAGCTCTATGACGGGAGTTGCAAGGTTCTGGCACATTGCCTCGTAGGCGGCATCCACCAAGTCGGCCATATGATTGAGTTTGGACTTCATATCGTCGGTAAACTGCCCGCCGTGGTCCCAGGCGCGGGCCACGATCTTGCCGATGGTCTCGCCGCTGTCGCCCAGCGACTCCAACTCGCCGATGATGCGGTAGAATTCTCTCACGCGGGCCATACCGCCGGGGCTGAGTTCGTTCTTTGTTACCTCGGAGAGGTAGGTTGCAAACTCGCGCTCTATATTGTCGGTAATTTCTTCGTAATGAACCAGTTTAGTATCGGCAGCCTCAAAGTCGCTCCGGGTGGTGGCATTGATGGCGGCGCGGATATACCCAAGGCCCCTGCGGCAGAGTTTGCCGAATTCCACCACCTCCAGTTTGGCACTGTTCAGGGCAAGGTCGCCGGCAGCTATGGCGCCTATGCCGATATACTTCAGACGGTAGGTCTCCTTCTCCTCGCCCTTGCTGGGCACCATAACGGTGACAAGTTTCTCAAGCTGAGGAATGAACCATACCAAGATCAGGGTGGTGATTACATTGAACACCGTGTGCAGCATTGCCACGCTGTAGGGCAGGGAAGCTATCAGGGCATCTTTGGTCGCAGCGTCGGCTTCGGCAAACGAGTTGGTCACCGGATTGGGAAATCCAAGGGCAGCTACCGTAATGCCCACCAGGGAAAGGAACGGCTTGAACAGGATCAGGGCAAGGACTACACCTACCAGGTTGAACAGGAAGTGGGCCCTGGCGGTGCGCTTGGCGCTGACATTGGCCACTGCGGCGGCGATGTTGGAGGTTACGGTGGTTCCGAGGTTGCTTCCCAGCACCATAGCCGTGGCCATAGTAAACGGGATATAGCCCTGGGCTACAAGCACCATAGTGATGGCGGTGGCGGTGGCGCTGCTCTGCAGCATCAGGGTGATGACTGCTCCGGCCACCATAAACAGCAGTATGCTCCAGAAGCCGTGCCCTGACAGCGAGGCCAGGAAGGTACGTACTCCGTCGTTGTCCAGCAGCACAGTGGATGTTTCCTTGAGGGTTGTCAGGCCCAAAAACAACAGGGCGAAACCCATCAGGAACTCACCGAAATTCTTGTATTTCTTGAGGCTGATGCACACGAAGGCAAAGAACATCAGCGGTATGGCTATCATTCCCAGGCTCCAGCTGCTGCCTCCGAAACTCAGGGCAAAGATCCACGCGGTGACTGTGGTGCCGATGTTGGCGCCCATAATCACGGCTATCGCGCTGCCCAGTGCCAGAAGTCCGGCATTCACAAAGCTGACAATCATCAGCGTTGTGGCGGTGGAACTCTGTACCATCGCGGTGACCACGATACCGGTGAGTATGCACTTGAAGGTGTTTGAGGTCATACGTGCCATAAAGGCGCGCAGCCGGTTGCCGGCCATCTTCTGCAGGCCTCCGCTCATAAGGGACATTCCGTAGAGGAACATACCCAGCGAGCCGAGCAGTGTAAGTATCTTTAAGAGCATTGTCAGATTAGTTATTGCGGAGTATGAAGATAGCAAATTATTTGTCCACTTGCAAGTCCATCACGTATTCCAACAGAGGTGACCGGCGCATATCGCGGGGGTTTGTCCCTTCGACACCCTGCGGAATGGGCTCACCAATAAGGCCGAACAACTGCTGCCAATATACCGGGAACTCACCGTTTACGTCCTTGAAATTCATGGGGGCATTCTCGAAAACCGGGTTTCCGTCGCTGTCCAGATAGCTGTCGCGCACCAGTTCGGTGCAGTAGTGGACTCCGTTGTCGGGGAGAAAATAAACGTCGTATTTCTCTCCTATGAATGTCTTTGCGTTCTTTACCAGGTCTCTTGCGCCGTTTTTGATGCGCATCACTTCCAGACGCGGCAGGCTTCCGTCTTTGAGGGTGAAATCGCTCAGGAATGTCTCAAGAGGATAGCGGGCCACGCCGTGTCTGATGGTGGCGTCTATCACCCAGGTGGTGTCGGGATCGACCTCCAGTATGGCTACGTGGATGTAGTTCAGCCCATCGCTGTCGCCGGTTGCGGCCGCGATGCCGCTGCCCATATCGTCATCGCTCAAAGTATAGTCGGCAGGTATGGCCACGAACAACAGATCCCCGCTGCGGGGAGCTTTTTGAGCCGTGTTGCAGGCGGCTGCCAGAGCAAGGCAGGTGAAAATGATTATAAAAAGACGTTTCATACTTCAAAAATACGCCTTTTTAAAAAGAATGTCATTATCTTTGATAACAATAAAAAGAATAAATAATTAACAATTAATCCCTTTATCCTTATGGCAAAATTCAGATGTCCGGTATGCGGATATATACATGAAGGCGACACTCCTCCCGAGAGATGTCCCCAGTGCAAGGTTCCCGGTGAAAAATTCATCAAATTGGAAGAGAACGACGGCCCGCTGGTGTTCGTTGATGAGCACGTGCTGGGTGTTGCAAAGAGTGTTCAGGACCCTGAGATACTCAAAGGTCTCCACGACCATTTCAACGGAGAGTGCTCCGAGGTTGGTATGTATCTGGCAATGAGCCGTCAGGCCGACCGCGAAGGCTATCCCGAGATTGCCGAGGCATTCAAGCGCTATGCCTGGGAAGAGGCAGAGCATGCAGCCAAGTTCGCAGAACTCCTGGGCGAGGTGGTTTGGGACACCAAGACCAACCTTCAGAAGCGTATGCTGGCCGAAGCCGGTGCTTGCGAGGGCAAAAAGCATATCGCAACCCTGGCCAAGCAGCAGAACCTGGACGCAATCCACGACACAGTGCACGAGATGGCAAAGGACGAGGCCCGTCACGGCAAAGGCTTCGAAGGCCT
>CACYEB010000199.1 GCA_902773305.1 uncultured Bacteroidia bacterium | reverse complement strand
TGACAGGGAGTAGGTCATATCCCACTTGAATCCGGACACAGAGGCAAGGATCGCGTTGTCTTCGGCTTTGCTGATTTCTATCTTGACACCGGCTGAATTCTCGTCCGACTTGGTTTTACGGTTGTATGCCGATAGGATTTCGACTGAAACCACATCGGAAGCATTCAGTCCGGCGACCTTTTTCTTGCTTTTTGATTTAACGGAAAGGGGAAGGCCGGTCCGCGTGTACTTCGCCGGCGCCGTGGTGAAGAAAAGGGCGTGGTCGATGTCGGCATCCTGGGAATAAGTCCAGTTTATGATAGCCGCCAAGTCATTGTCTTTCAAGAGGTTTGAAATACTTACAGAGCCCTCGGACTTTTCGGGGTTGTCTTTGCTGCAGGAGACGGCTCCAGATACCATGAATGCCGCAACTATGAACCAAATATACTTTTTCATCGTTTCTATATATTATTTTGTGGCAAACTGTTTAACTGTCACCGTAAAGATATAGAATAATCAGCCTAGAAACAATCCATATTTATATTGAGATTAGGCGTGAGCCTGTGCCGGGGCGGCGGGTTTCCCGTATTTTTTCGTACATTTGTACTTACCGCATAAACACTTGGATATGGGATTTTTCCGAAAGAACCGGGTTGACAGGTCGCGGCTTGTCCTCTCGTACATAATGGCCGGCCTGTGCCTGCTCCTGATCATTGGCAACGTAGCCTCCTTCCTGATCATTCCGAAGATTACCGGGACGATAGCCGTGCTGCTGTCGAATGTAATTACCATACTCCTGATGCTCATAGCAATCAGGCCTCTTAATGTGCTCATCCAGAGGGAGTTCGACAAGAAGGCCGATGAGCTGGCGCTGAAGGCGAAAGAGCAGAAGGAGATGCAGGAGCGCATCGCGAGCCTCGAGAGCGAGAACCGCGAACTCGCCAGCCGCCTCGACACGGTCTCGCAGACCAGCGGTCTCCCGGCAAATGTCAATTTCTCCTTCAAGGTGGAGACGATGACCTACGACAAATCGGGCTACATAGTCAAGGAAGAGCCGCTGGAGCGTTTCCTTGAAGACCCTGCCTACAAGATAGCGGACAAGAAGAGCCTGGGCGACCGCATAACCCGCTGGATAGAGGACAATCTCAACCATCCGGGCGAGAAGAAGGTGCTCTACATAGGCAAGTATTACATCAAGGCCTCCATAGGCATAGATTTCACCAAGGTGAAATTCTCGCTAAGCGGGGATTCGATAGTCCTGTTCGGCGTGCGGTTTACCAAACTTAACGACCTGGCGATCAACCGGTCGGAAGACGACGTGAACCATTGCTGGCTCCTGAGTGACAACGAGTTTGAAACCACCATCAACAGAAGCGATTTCTACCGCGAATTTACGGAGGAATATGCCCGCCTGAGGGCCCAGGAAGCCGATGCCGCCCTGGAAGAGGAAGTGGACAGCCTTTGCAGCCACTACACGGCGGTATTCCGTGAGAATCTTACGCAGCGCTTTCCTTCAGTCACGTTCTGCGACACCATCGACGACAGCACGGCGTCATGGTTCTCCCTTAAGGACCATCTGAACGACGGACGCATCCTCGGCATCGCTTCCAACATGTTCCTGATGGCCGACATCATGAGCGACTCGCTCAAGCAACTCCCCGCCGGGAAGGACTTGGGGTCTTTGTCGTAGTGTGCGCGGAACTTGCAGTTCTCGCAAGGGTATGATGCCATGGTTCAGATGGTTATGATTTCATGATTGCTGTGAGGGATGTATTTTTCAAGGAGGTCTCTTGTCAGAATCTTTACGAAGCAAGTGGCCGTTCCGTCTGTGCAGGCAAACCACTCGCTTTCGGCGACCTCACGGTCCACAACTAAATGGACAGGGGCGCATTCCGGCAGGATGGCACTGAGAATGGTGGTTGCACCGACCTCTACACCGGTCAGTTCGCGTAGTTTCTCCGCAGGGGCGAAGGAAACCCGCGGGATGCCCCCCAGCGCTGCGCAGAATTCCCGCGTCACGAACGGTTTGTCATCCGTAGTGACATACAGCCAGAATTCCGTCTGCTGACGGTTGCACAGGAAGACGGTCTTCACGATCCGGACACCGATCTTCGCGTCGATATGCTGACAGTCTTCCATGGTAAGTCCGGGGTCGGTATCAACCCGTTCGAAGGGAATACCCAAGGCAGAGAAAACCTCATAGACTTTCTTCTGA
>CACYEB010000198.1 GCA_902773305.1 uncultured Bacteroidia bacterium | reverse complement strand
TGCATATAAAAAACGGGACGGTGTGGATTACTGCCCCAAAGGCCTCGCCGGCCTGATGGAGTGGCTTATCGAGTCCATTATGAACAGCGTGATAAAGCCCTGCGTAGGGCCAAACTACCGCAAGTTCGCACCCTACCTGCTCACGGCGTTCTTCTTTATATTCGTCACCAACCTGCTGGGCTTGATACCCATCTTCCCGGCGGGCGCGAACGTTACCGGAAATATCAGCATCACGCTGTTTATGGCGGTGATGACGCTGCTTGCGGTGAACCTGTTCGGCACCAAGCACTATTACAAGGAGATATTCTGGCCGGATGTGCCTATATTCCTGAAGGCGATCCCGCTGATGCCTATCATAGAGATTATCGGGATATTCACCAAACCCTTCGCGTTGATGATGCGTCTTTTCGCCAACATCCTCGCGGGGCATTCTATCATACTCAGTCTGGCCTGCATCATTTTCGTCACTGTCCACCTGGGCGCTGCGATGAACGGCACGATGACTGCGGTGGCGGTGCTGTTTATGATATTTATGAACTGTCTGGAACTGCTGGTTGCATTCCTCCAGGCTTATGTATTTACTATGCTGTCGGCTGTGTTTATTGGCCTGGCACAAGAACAACACTAGAGATTATTATTTATAAACTATTAATAAACAATTGATTATGGAACTTGCAAAAATCGCTGCCGCTATAGGTGCTGCACTCTGCGTTTTCGGAGCGGCTTTCGGTATCAGTAAAATCGGTAAATCTGCAATGGAAGCCATTGCCCGCCAGCCTGAGAGTGCCGGCAACATCCGTACCTCTATGATTATCGTGGCAGCCCTCATCGAGGGTGTGGCACTGTTCGCAGTGGTAGTCTGCTTTATGGCGCTCTAATCCCGATTCAGGCAGACTATGGGACTTCTGACACCATCAGGAGGTTTGCTGTTCTGGATGACGATTGCCTTTGGCGTAGTCTTCTTCATCCTGGCCAAATTTGCCTTTCCGGTGATCCTGGGCTCTGTAGAGAAGCGGGAGAAATATATTGATACCCAGCTTGACGCAGCCCGGGCCGCCGAGGTCCGCATTGCGGGTCTGGAAGAAGAAGGGAAGAGGATTATTGCCGACGCCGAGCGCGAAAAGGTGAACATCCTCAAGGATGCCGCCGCCAGCCGCGACAAGATTGTGGGCGATGCCCGCGAGACTGCTGCCGAGGAGGCGGCCCGTATCATCGCCGAGGCCAAGAAGCAGGCAAATGAAGAGAAGGATGCCATACTGGCAAGCGCGAGGGGAGAGGTGGCAATGATAGCCATACAGATGGCATCCAAGGTGCTTCGCGGCCAGATGGACGATGACCGGGCGCAGAAGGCGCTGCAGGAGATTCTTGCCGACGAAGCCAATGGTTAGCGTACTATGAACAGCGGACTTCTTGCAAAGCGATATGCCGTAGCATTGGAACAGTATTGCCGGGAGTGTTCCCAGGAAGAGGAATGTCTCGGCAATGCCCGTACGCTGCTGGCGGCATTGCCTGCCCTGGGAGAAATCCTGGGCAAGCCGCTGCCGTCTGCCAGGAAGATGGAACTCTTCGGGAAGGCCGTGCCCGGTATGTGTCCGGCCTTTGAGAGATTCCTCTCTCTGGTGGTGGCCCATCGCAGGGAGGCCGGACTGCGACGCATCCTTTCGGCTTTCATCTTGGAGTACAAAAGGGTCCGCGGAATAGTGGATGCGCGCCTTACGGTGGCTTCCCCTCCGTCGGAACAGTTGCTGGAGAAGCTTCGGACCCTGACTCTTGAAAAGATGCCCGGGGCAAGCGTCGATATAGAGGTGACGGTGGATCCCGGCATCATCGGCGGCTTCGTTTACAAGGTTGCCGACCGTCGTCTGGACGCCAGCGTCAGGCGCCAGATACGCGATTTGAAAAAAGCATTTGAGACGAATAACAACAAGAGAATAATTTAGGTTTATGGAAGATAGCATAAAGCCCGGCGAGATATCCAAAGTGCTGCTTGAAGAGCTGCGCCGGGTAGATCTTACCGCAAAGACTGAAGAAGTGGGAGAGGTGCTGAGCGTGAGCGACGGCGTTGTGCGGATCTGGGGCCTCAATGCCGCCCAGGCCGGCGAGCTGTTGGAGTTCGAGAACGGCGAGAAGGCGGTGGTGATGAACCTGGAGGTGGACAACGTGGGAGCAGTGCTGCTGGGTCCCACCGATATAGTCAAAGAAGGTGACATCGTCAAGCGTACCTATCGCACCGCATCCATCGACGTACGCGAATCTATGCTTGGCAGGGTGATAACCCCTCTGGGAGAGCCGTTGGACGGAGCGGGTGAACTTACCGGTGAGAGTTTCCGCATGCCGCTGGAACGCAAGGCCCCCGGCGTGATTTTCCGCCAGCCGGTGAACGAGCCGCTGCAGACCGGCATAAAGGCCATTGACAGTATGATTCCTATCGGCCGCGGCCAGAGGGAACTGATTATCGGCGACCGCCAGACAGGCAAGACTTCCATAGCGATCGATACCATTATCAACCAGCGCTCAGGCTACGAAAACGGCGACCCGGTCTATTGCATCTATGTGGCCATCGGACAGAAGGCTTCTACCGTGGCCACCACCGTGGAGACCCTGCGCGCACACAAGGCGATGGACTACACTATAGTGATTGCCGCTACAGCGGGTGACTCAGCCGCGCTGCGCTATTATGCACCGTTTGCAGGCGCTGCCGTGGGTGAGTATTTCCGTGACACGGGACGTCACGCGCTGGTGATATACGATGACCTGAGCAAGCAGGCTGTGGCCTACCGCGAAGTGTCCCTGATCTTGAAGCGTCCCTCGGGCCGCGAGGCGTATCCCGGCGATATCTTCTACCTGCATTCCAGGCTTCTGGAGCGTGCCGCCAAGATTATCGCGCAGCAGGAGGTGGCCCAGATGATGAACGACCTTCCCGAGAGTATGAAAGGGCGCGTGCGTGCCGGTGGCTCTCTCACCGCGCTGCCGATCATAGAGACGCAGGCGGGCGATGTGTCGGCCTATATTCCCACCAACGTGATTTCCATCACCGACGGCCAGATTTTCCTGGAGACCGACCTCTTCAACCAGGGTAACCGCCCCGCCATCAACGTCGGCATTTCCGTCTCCCGTGTGGGCGGCAACGCCCAGACAAAGGCGATGAAGAAGGTGGCCGGTACCCTGAAGATAGACCAGGCCCAGTACCGCGAGCTGGAGGCCTTCAGCAAGTACAGCAGCGATATGGACGCCATTTCTATGATGACCTTGGACAAGGGGCGAAAGAACACCCGTCTGCTGATCCAGCCGCTGCACGCCGTTATGCCCGTGGAACGACAGATCGCCGTGTTGTATTGCGGCACGAAGGCCCTTATGAAGGATATCCCTCTGGAGAAGGTGCCCGATTTCGAGAAACTCCTTATAGAGAATCTGGCAGCCGGCGACACCTTCGAGAAGATCCGCACTTCGGGTATTACCCCGGAGACAGAGGCGGCGATCCAGGCCGCCGCGGCCGCCGTATGCTCTTCAATATTGAATTCATAATGAAGGCTTGAGATGGCATCCCTCAAAGAGATAAAGGCCCGGATATCGTCTGTGAGCAGTACGCTCAAGATTACTCAGGCGATGAAGATGGTGGCGTCTGCCAAGTTGCGCAAGGCACAACGTATGGTGGGCGGTCTGGATGCCTACAAGAGTGCCCTTTACGATATTTTTTCCCGTGTATCGGCCTATATCGGCAATACGTCCCTGGCTGCTGCCGGCCATTCGCAGGGCAGGGTGGCGGTCGTCGTATTCTCTTCCAATACCGCCCTTTGCGGCAGTTACAACGCCAACATATTCAAGGCGCTGGCATCCCGTGTGACGCACATCAAAGAAGACGGGGCGCAGGTTGAGGTTTATCCGGTGGGAGAAAAGGTCGCCAGGATGGCTCGTAAGGCAGGTTTGGACGTCTGCGGAGATTATATCCACGCTTCCGACAGCCTCTCGTACGGAGAGATGGCGTCTCTGGCGCAATTCTTTATGGATGCTTATTCAGAGGGCCGTTTCTGCCGCGTGGAACTGATATATATGCATTATTACAACGCCGCCCGCCAGAGTATGGTCAACCGCACCTGGCTGCCCGTTTCGGACGGATTCGCGGGTGATGCTGCTGCCACAGGCGATGATGACCTGATAGTGGAGCCTTCTGCCGTGGAGGTGGTGGAGGAGTTGCTGCCGCTGGTGATGCGCACCGACCTGTATGCCACAATGCTCAGCAGCAACGCAAGCGAAAACGCCTGCCGTATGATTGCGATGCAGACCGCCAGCGACAACGCCGAGGACCTTCTGGCCCAGTTGCGCCTGACATACAACAAGCAGCGCCAGCAGGACATCACCGAAGAACTCACGGACATCTCCAACGGCAAACTGGGTTAGTCCTGCGAAGCGAAAATCACGCTTGCAGCGATAATGGCTATTGCGATAATAAGTTTCATGGCTTTTATGTTTGTTTTCTGAGACAAAATTCGTTACTTTGTGTGCCAAATACTGACACACAAATTTTTTTTATGAAAACTGATACGGCATCTCTCATGGCGCGCTACCTGTGGCTTCTGAACAATATATCAGAGGCGGGCGAACGCGGCCTCTCGCGGGAAGAAATCAACCGCAAGTGGGCTCACTGCGTTTATAACGAAAATCACGAGGACGAGATTCCGCGCAAGACTTTCTACAATTACAAGTGCGAGATAGAGAGCCTGTTTGCCATAACGCTGGAGGCCAGGCGCATAGACGGCCATTTCCGCTACCGGATCGCAGAAGATGATTCCCTCCAGGCTGGGCAGGTAAAGCGGCTGCTGCTTAATTCGCTCAGCATAAATGAAGCGGTTTCACGCGGAGGCGAGATGGCGGACCGCATCCTGCTGGAAGATATCCCTTCTTCGGGTGGCGCTGCCCTGGGGACCATTATGGAGGCGATACGCTCTTCGCGCATACTTGAAATCGTGCACAAGAGTTTCAAGAAGGGCGCCGAAGCCAATGTGTCGCAAGTGTATCCTTACTGCCTGAAACTCCGCGAACAGCGGTGGTATTTGCTGGCTTACAAGCCTTCGGAGAATGATTCCAGGGTGTATGGCCTGGACAGGATAGGGCAGTGCAGGATTCTGGACCGGGAGTTCGATTCCAAATTGCTCAAGGAGTATTTCCGAAAGGAGAAAAAGACAGTCGCTGCAGCCGATTATTTCCGTGACTATTACGGAGTCGTGATAGATGATTCGGTGCCCCTGATGGATGTCAGGGTGCGGGTATTCACCCAGCAGTACGTAAGTTACTTCAGGTCCCTGCCGCTTCATGCCTCGCAGGTGGAGGTCCCTTCAGCAGAAAAGGGCCCGGAAAGTTCCGAACCCTTTTCTGACTTTGTCTATCATATCCATCCCACAATCGATTTTACCCGCAAGCTGCTCTCATACGGCCAGTTCGTCAAGGTGCTTTCTCCGGCCGGTTATGCCGCCGAAGTGGGCGATATGGTCCGTCAGGCAGCGGATAATTATCGGTAGGGATTACTTCCTTATCCGTACCACCAAAAAGCGGGAGATACTCCAGAATGCTTCGGTGTCGTTGATTTGGATGTTCTCGGAGCCGTCGGAGTTCTTGATTATGGTGTAGCTGTAGTCCGGGTGGTTGGTGAGCAGTTTGATATGCTTGCCTCCGGTGGGCAGCAGTCTTATCTCGCGGCGGTCAAAGCTCTTGAAGTCGGCTGCGGTGCCGGCGACATCCAGCAGCCTGCCGGCATCAAAGATGCCTTTCCTTTCGAACAGTCCCCATTCTATGAGTTCGGCTTCGGTACCGCAGATGTAACTTACGGTGTGATAGCTCTTGTCCTGCATTTCTATCGTCTGCTGCTGGCTCTCGGACTGCTCTTTGAGATCGGCGACATCCTGCTCCAGGCCGGCCACTGTGCCGGTGAGTTTACCGATTTCCTCTCTCTGGCTGCTGATGGTCTGCTGCAGGTCGGCGATGACTGCGGTTTTCTGGTCCAGTTCGCTCTGCAGGCGGTTGATGGTGGCTGCCAGAGTCTTGTTCTTGGCGTTGCTGCCGGAGAGTTGTTTCTGCAGGTTGTCAATTTTCTGCTGCTGGTCGGCTATTTTGTTTTTGACACGCTCTACCTCCTTGAGCATAATGTCGCGGCGCGAAACGGTGTCACCCTGGTTTTCTATCGAGAGGGCGATGAGGCTGTGCTCGGCTTCTGAGAGGTCGGTGAACCCGGACTCGATCTCGTTGAGCAGGTCCAGGGTTTCGTTATAGTTGCTCTTAAGCTGCTTGTTGACTTTCTGCAATGAATCGATGCGGTTTGTCAACGCCTGATATTCATCGGATTGCTTTACATCTTTGCAAGAGATGAGGATTGCCGCCGTTGCCAGCGAAAGAGAGAAGATTCTGATAAAGGTTTTCATAATATCTGATTACTTTTTATAACTTTGTGAAAAACAAACTATAAAAATCATACCAATGGATAACAAGTACAAAGGAACACAAACCGAAAAGAATCTCCAGGCCGCTTTTGCCGGTGAGTCACAGGCTCGCAACAAATACACATATTTTGCTTCTGTTGCCAAGAAACAGGGTTTCGAACAGATTTCTGCACTGTTTCTGAAGACTGCCGAAAACGAGAAGGAACACGCAAAAATCTGGTTCAAGGAACTTGACGGAATAGGTGACACGGCTGCCAATCTGCTGGCCGCTGCCGAGGGCGAGAATTACGAGTGGACCGATATGTATGCCGAGTTTGCCGTTACGGCAGAGAAGGAGGGATTCCCCGAGCTGGCAAAGAAGTTCCGCCTGATAGGTGCCATCGAGAAGCATCACGAAGAGCGCTACCGTGCCCTGCTGAAGAATGTGGAGACCGCCAAGGTATTCGAGAAGAGCGAGGTCAAGGTTTGGGAGTGCCGCAACTGCGGCCATATCGTAGTGGGAACAACCGCTCCCGAGGTATGCCCCGCCTGCAACCATCCCCAGGCTTACTTCGAAATCTGCGCCGAGAACTTCTAGGCGGATTTAGCTCCGGGCAGATGCCTTCGCCTGAAAGTTTTGGCTCCCTGACGCTCGGTTGCAAATCCTCTCAGGCAGTCGGCTAATATCAGTCCGTCGCAGTAAGCGC
>CACYEB010000197.1 GCA_902773305.1 uncultured Bacteroidia bacterium | reverse complement strand
TCAACTTCCCCCCTCCTTCCGAAAGGGACTGCAAAGATACACATCTTTTTATTTCATACAAATCTTTTTAAAAATATTTTTTGGGAGGCACCAAATAATGAAAATAATGTATACATTTGCCCCGTAATGGGAACCATCAATCACATATTCTATCGTGTTCGTGTCCGACGTTAAGCCAGTGGGGCGATTTCAGCTCGCCTTTCACATTGGCTTACAACTCAACCCGGGACAGCAGAATCCCATCACATATTCCTATAAACATCATAACAATTCATTTGGACAATGAATATTTCTGTATTGGTGGCCGATGGCAGCCACGTTAAATACGCACAGGAAATTTGCGACGAGATTGCCCTCTCCGCAAAGGAACGCGGCACGGGCATCGCAAAGCGTACTCCAGAATATGTCAGCGAGAAGATGCGCGCCGGCAAAGCAGTGATAGCAGTCACCGACGACGGCCGGTTTGCGGGCTTCTCATATATAGAAAGTTGGGAAGGGAAACTGTTCGTAGCAAATTCGGGGCTCATCGTCGCCCACGGATTCAGGGGCATAGGCCTGGCAAAAAGTATCAAGCAGCGCATCTTCCGCCTGTCCCGCGAACTCTTCCCCGATGCCAAGATATTCAGCATCACCACCGGCGCAGCCGTATTGAAGATGAACTACGAGCTCGGTTTCCGCCCCGTTGCCTTCCAGGACTTGACACACGATGCCGAGTTCTGGAAGGGATGCGAAGGCTGCAAGAACTTCCATATCCTTGAAGAGAACAACTACGAGCGGTGCATCTGTACCGGTCTGTTATATGATCCCAAAGAACACATAAGAATAAATGTAGAATAGCAATAATATGGAGAAGAAAAAAGTAGTGGTCGCGTTCAGCGGCGGTCTTGATACCTCATACACCGTGATGTATCTGGCAAAGGAAAAGGGTTACGAGGTGTACGCGGCGTGCGCCAACACCGGCGGATTCAGCCCGGAGCAGCTTAAGACCAACGAAGAAAACGCCTACAAGCTGGGCGCAGCCAAATATGTCACTCTGGACGTCACTCAGGAATATTATGAGAAGAGCTTGAAGTATATGATATGGGGCAACGTGCTGCGTAACGGCACCTACCCCATCAGCGTTTCTTCCGAGCGCATCTTCCAGGGGATGGCCATAGCGCGCTACGCCAGGGAAATCGGTGCCGATGCAATCGCTCACGGCTCTACCGGCGCCGGCAACGACCAGGTCCGCTTTGATATGACCTTCCTGGTAATGTGCCCCGATATGGAAATCATAACCCTGACCCGTGACGGCAACCTGACCCGCAAGGAAGAGGTCGATTACCTGAACGCTCACGGTTTCGAAGCCGATTTCACCAAACTCAAATACTCCTATAACGTCGGCATCTGGGGCACCTCCATCTGCGGCGGCGAGATACTGGACAGCCGCCAGGGCCTGCCCGAATCGGCATATCTGAAGCAGGTGACCAAGAGCGGCAGCGAGACCATCGCCATAGGCTTCAAGGAGGGTGAAATCTGCTCTGTGAACGGGAAGGAATTCAACGACAAGATAGCTGCCATCCAGGCCATTGAGGCCATAGGCTGTGCATACGGAATAGGCCGTGACATGCACGTCGGCGACACCATCATAGGCATCAAGGGACGCGTCGGTTTCGAAGCTGCCGCACCTATGATTATTATAGCTGCGCACAAATTCCTGGAGAAATTCACTCTCAGCAAGTGGCAGCAATACTGGAAAGACCAGGTGGCGAACTGGTATGGGATGTTCCTGCACGAGAGCCAGTATCTGGAGCCTGTCATGCGCGACATCGAGGCGATGCTCCTGAGCAGCCAGCGCAACGTAAGCGGAACCGTTACCCTGAATCTCCATCCCTACGGGTTCGAAACTGTCGGTGTCGATTCCGACAACGACCTTCTCAAGTCGAAACTGGGCGAATACGGCGAGACCCAGAAAGGGTGGACGGCAGAAGATGCCAAAGGGTTCATAAAAGTCACCTCAACCCCTCTTCGGGTTTACTACGGCACACATCAGGACGAACTTCTGTAAGACTATGACTGAAAAGATAAAAGTAGCGGTTGCGGGGGGTACAGGCTACACTGCCGGCGAACTGCTCAGATTATTGATAAACCATCCCCGGGTGGAAATATGCTCGGTGATGAGCACTACCAGCGTCGGTCGGCCGGTAACCGATTTCCACCGCGACCTGCTGGGAGAGACCGACCTATGCTTTACCGACACCCCCGGCAATCCCGACGTGGTATTCTTATGTCTGGGGCACGGCCTGTCACGTGAGTTCCTCACCACCCACACACTGCCCGGACGGTGCAAGGTCATTGACCTTGGTCAGGATTTCCGGAACACCCCTGACTTCGAAGGCCGTCACTTCGTTTACGGCCTCACCGATGTATTCAAGGACGAAATCGATGGCTGCGACT
The DNA here is from genome assembly GCA_902773305.1 of uncultured Bacteroidia bacterium. Taxonomy (GTDB): domain Bacteria; phylum Bacteroidota; class Bacteroidia; order Bacteroidales; family UBA932; genus Equibacterium. Next base: position 122 of record CACYEB010000197.1, on the reverse strand, counting down.
ACCTGGCCAACCCCGGCTGCTTTGCAACCTGCATACAACTGGGCCTGGCACCGCTTGCCGCAATGAAAATGATTCAGGACGAGATACACGTCACCGCCATCACCGGAGCCACCGGCGCCGGC
>CACYEB010000196.1 GCA_902773305.1 uncultured Bacteroidia bacterium | reverse complement strand
GTCAAGATACCCGCTGTGGACAGCGCGAAATGCATCGGCTGCGGCGCCTGCCAGGCCCTCTGCCCCGCCCGTCCCCAAAGCGCCATCCGGGTTGAGGGCCACGAAATCCATCATACCATCTAAACGACCGCCGATATGAAAAAGATAGACAGAAGAACTTTCATCAAGGGAGCCGCACTGGCCGGCACATCTGCGGCACTAGCAGCCGGCGGAATCAACATCAAGGCTGCAGAAGCACAGGAAGCCACAGGCAAGATGGAATACCGGACATCCTCTTGCGGCGACAAGGTCTCCCTGCTGGGCTATGGCTGTATGCGTATGCCCACCGACGACGGGACCCGCAACGGCAAGGTGGATATGGACGCCCAGCACCGCCTGATAGATTATGCGATGGATCACGGCGTGAACTATTACGACACCGCCCCGGTATATACCGGCGGCCGCAGCGAAGGTATTATGGGCGAATGCCTGAGCCGTCATCAGCGCGACAAATATTTCGTGGCCACCAAGATGTCCAACTCCCGCGGCGATTTCTCGCAGGAGTTTGCAAAGAAGATGTATCGCAATTCCTTTGAGAAGCTCAAGGTGGACTATATAGACTATTACCTGCTGCACAACATCGGCAGCAGCATAGAGTCCTTCAACAGGCGGTTCATAGATAACGGTATCCTGGATTTCTTGCAGCAGGAGCGCGAGGCAGGGAGAATCCGCAACCTTGGCTGGAGTTTCCACGGCGTCAAGGAAGCCTTTGACCACATCCTGGCCTACCACGAGAAAGTCCACTGGGATTTTGTACAGATCCAACTGAACTATCTGGACTGGAACCACGCCGGCGGCTGGAATGTGAACGCCTCATATCTATACGAAGAACTGGACAAGCGTGGAATACAGGCTACCATAATGGAGCCTCTGCGCGGAGGTGCCCTGGCCAATGTACCTGAGACTATCGCCAAGAAGATGTTGGAGCGCCGGCCCGCCGACAGTATCGCCAAGTGGGCGTTCCGCTTTGCCGGCACCCATCCACGTGTACTTAGCGTGCTTAGCGGAATGACTTATATGGAACACCTGCAGGACAATATCGCAACCTACAGCGGCTTTGAACCCTGCAGCGAAGAAGAATTGGCGTTCCTTGAAAGGATAGCCAAAGAGATGGTTGAGTTCCCGCTGATAGACTGCACCGCCTGCAACTATTGCGTGCCCTGCAAATACGGCATCGACATCCCGGGCATATTCCAGCACTACAACAAGTGCGTCAGCGAAGAGATGATGCCCATATCGTCGGCAGATGACAACTATCGCAAGCTTCGCCGCGCGTTTCTGGTCGGTTATGACCGCAGCGTTCCCGCCCTGCAGCAGGCCAATCACTGCATCGGCTGCAACGACTGCACCCCAAAATGCCCGCAAAACATCGACATTCCCAAGGAAATGCGCCGCTTAGACGCTTTTGTAGAGCGCCTGAAACAAGGTAAAGAGTTCTAGGCTAGGCCTGCTCCCACTGATTCCTGATCAGCTCCACAGCGGCGGGTATAGCCACGGCGGGATCGCCGATGTTGCCGCACTCAAAGCTTATGTACTTGTTGTAGCCCATCTCCTTGAGAGCATGGAAGCCGTCGATATAGTTGTCGGCCTCGCCGTCCTCGCCCGGATTGCAACGGTTCAGGCGGCTGGCGATGTGGATGTGCTGCAGGTACTTGGTGCCGGCGGACATCAGGGCGGCATAGTCGCTGGTCTCCTCTTTCATATGCCAGAAATCTCCCATACACTTCACGCCCGAGCTTTGCGAATCACGGCATATTGCTGCAGCGGCACTGACCAGACGCAGGTAGAAACACTCGGCGCGGTTCAGCGGCTCCAGAATAACGCTGGTGCCGTGCTCAAGGGCAAAAGTACCCAGGTTGTGAAGTTGCTCGCAGAGATAGTCGTAGGTCTCCTGGTTATTGGGCTTGCAGGGCTCCTGACGGCTGAAAGCAGGCACCATAATCACGCCTGTGGAGCCGATTTGCCCGGCAGCCTCGATAATACGGCGCATAGAGGTATCAAAAGCCTCTTTCTGCACCGGGTCGTCGGCCAGGATAAAGCCCTCGAAGCCCGCACAGATGGCAGAAACCTTGATGCTGCGGCCTTCCAGAGCCTTGGCCAGGTCGTCGTACTGATTTACCAGTTCCCATCCGCCCGGCTCGAAACCGGTAACGCCCAGTGACTCGCAATAGTCCAGTTTTTCTGCATAGGTTTCACCCAGTGCCTTGCCGCTCTGGAAAGAGATATTGAGGCAGGCGCCGTTGTCAACCTTCTTGGAATCGGAGGCGCAGGAAGCCAGCAGCGAGGGAGCCGCAGCCACGGCAGCTGCTCCCAACAGGGATGTTTTGATGAATTCTTTTCTGTTCATAGCACAAACTAGTCAATAGCGCCGTCACCGGGGACAGCTATTACGGGATGCTGCACTGCTTCGAGAGTACCGAGAGTCAATGCGTCGGGCTCGCCGGGCAGGTAATCCATATCGGCTGCCATTATCTCGTCCCAAGTGATTGTCTTGCCGGTGTAGGCAGCCTCGCGGCCCATCACGCCGGCCAGAGTGGACATGGCGGTCTCGGTGGCCTGGTCGATGCCCTCGCCCTTGCGGATGTGGTTGATGAGGTCAACATGCTCCAATACATACGCATCGTGCTGTTTGAAGGATGCCTCTGCAGCCTTGGCGTCGAACTGCCACAGGATATTGCCGTTATAGTCGCGGATGGTGTCATCCTCGGAATTCCACCAGCCCTTTGCACCGCGCACCGTCTCACTCACATTGTTGGAGCAACCGTTTATCTGGCGGCACATAGAGTGCAGGTGAACGCCGTTTTCAAATTCGAAATCAATGCCGAAGTTGTCGTACTGGTCGCCGGTGACACGTCTCTGGCGGCTGCCGAAACCCGTTGCCTTGATGGGGTGTGCACCGCCCATCATCCACATAAACACGTCAATATTGTGCACGTGCTGCTCCACGATGTGGTCGCCGGAGAGGAACTTCCAGTTGACCCAGTCACGGATGGCCCACTCCATATCGCTCCAGCCTTTCTCACGCCTGCGGAACCAGAGCATACCTTGGTTCCAATAAACGTTACCGCCGGTGATATTGCCGATCAGACCTTTCTGAATCTGCTCGAACGCTGCCACATAGGTGCGCTGATGGTGGCGCTGGGTACCGGTAACCACCGCCAGTTTCTTGGCCTGAGCCTGCTTTGCGGCAGCTATGACGGTACGGCAGCCCTTTGCATCCACAGCAACCGGTTTCTCAAGGAATGCGTGAACGCCCTTGGAGACTGCATACTGGAAATGATAGGGACGGAACAGGGGCGGAGTTGTAAGGATAACCACATCCACACCGCTGTCAATCACCTTCTTGTAAGCGTCAAAGCCCACAAACTGCTGTGCGCCGGACACATCGTAACCCCACTCGGTGAGATTGGCGATAGACTCGTCTATACGATCCTGGAACACGTCGCCGAACGCAGTGAACTTGACACCGTTAGCGGCATTAAGCATATCGGCAGCAGCACCTGTGCCGCGTCCGCCGCAACCAATCAGGCCTGCCTTGAGTTCACGGCCGTCATCGGCCTTGTCTGCCAGATTGGGAATGTAATAATCTTCCGGACTGCGCAGGGGGACCATCTTGTCACCTTTGCCGGTGCAGGAAGAGAGAATCGGCGTAGAAGCCAGCAGGGCGCCGCCGCCTACCAGGGCAGCGCGGCCAAAAAAGTCTCGTCTTGAAATCTTGCTCATATAAGTGTATATTTTATTGTTTTATTTCTTCAGGAACTTCGCAAACCACACGGAAACCGATCCCTTTGATGTCGGAATACCACCAGATGCTCTTGGGCACCTGAGGATCGGTCCTTAACCAGGCGTCGTGCTCGGTGTGGGCACGGGCGGCACAGCGGACGTCGGCGGCATCTGAAAGATAATAACCTCCGCGCACCACATGCTCGCTGCCGCTGTCGGGGCCCTTCGGATCGACGGCTCCGTCCGCCATCCGGCTGTAGGCATCTTCTGAATACCAGTCGGAGCAGTATTCCATAACATTACCCAGCATATTCTTCAGTCCGAACGGGTTGGCGGCCATCTTATCGGGCAGCCCCGTACGGTTATGGCTGTTCAGGGCATAGACCACGTTGCTGGCAATAACGGCGGTATCGGTGCCGAAAAGGCGGCCGGCAGTGAATTTCTTGGGATTGCCCTCGAAATAATAGGGCGACGATGTGCCGCCGCGGGCGGCATACTCCCACTCCGCCTCGGTGGGGAGACGGTATTTGCGGCCGGTCTTCATACTGAGCCACTGGCAGAAAGTCTCCGCACCGTAGTGGGTCATTGTGATGGCGGGACGGTCGCCTCTGCCCCAGCCCTGGTCGGGCGCGCCGTAGGGCGGCGTGGGGCCGCTCACGGCATCTATGTCGCTGCGGGTATTGTTTGCATAAATCTTGGCAGGCGGGGTGCGTCCGGGAGACTGGGTCTCCAGGAAGAACGACCAGTACTGGGTCCAGGTGACCTCAACCTCAGCCATAAAGAAGTCTGAGACAGTGACTTTCCTGACCGGTCCCTCGTCAGCCTTGTGGAAAGGCTCCTTGTCAGTCGAACCCATTTCGAAGGTGCCGCCGGGGACAGCCACCATATTGATGGCGCATACCGTGCCGGGGACCGTCTCAGTGAAATTGCTGAAACTTGTAACCTCGGCTGCGGCGGTATATGGTTCTATATCGGGCATCCCTTCGTCGGCAGAGACCACGCTGTGGCCGTGCTTGTAATTCGGATTGAAATGGCCCGCATCAAGGTGGCAGTTGATGCACTGCAGGCCGTAATCTTTCTTGTGGTCCTCGTAGTAAAGGTGACTTATGAGCGCTTCGTCTGAAATACCCTCCGGGAAGAGGTCGGCGTGACACTTCTCACACGAGGAATTATAAACGATCTTGCGGGCGTAGTCCAGCTCCCGCTTGGCCTCCCAGTTGATTTTGCTCTTGTCTTTGAACAGATAGCTGAAAAGATCCTTGGTCCCCATCCTGGCCTTTGCCACAAAGCGCTCCGAAGGAGTCCCGGCCGGGAGATGGCAGGCTGCGCAGTCGGTCACGGTGCCGCTGTGGTTGTGATAATGCATAGAGAGCATCCAGAGGGAATCGGCCTGGGTATGCACGTGGCACGCCATACAACTCTCGTTGGAAGAACTCTTGACATAAAAAGAGTTCAGGACAATCATCAGGGCGAAACCCACGACGAAGCCTCCCAGCGTAAACCAAACCAATTTTTTGCTGCTATGAGCCATAGTCAAAAACGGACCAATCGTACAAAGGTACTAAACTTAATTGACATTCCGCTATATTTCGCTTGAGAATTGATACTTGCCGCTACCCACCTTATGAAGGATATATCCGTCCTTCGCCGGGACATACACCTCTGCAGTGGTATTGAACGGAATCTCCACTTCCAGCGTGAATGTACTCCCCTCCCTTTTCCAATGCGATACTGCCTTGCCGTATGGTGTCTGCTGCTGGGCACGCATAAAGGTGAAATCTCCTCCGGGATGCGGCTTGATGCAGATTGTCTTGAAACCGGGCGAAGCTTCTTTCAGCCCGGCCGCCTCACGGTAAAGCCAGTCGCCAATTGCACCGTAGGAATAGTGGTTGAATGAATTCATACCGTTGTCGGGGATGCTGCCGTCGGGCATCATGGAGTTCCACCTCTCCCATATGGTTGTCGCCCCCATCGTCACGGGATAGAGCCAACCGGGATAACCCTTGTGAAGCAGTAGCCTGTACGCAATGTCATCCATCCCGCAAGCGGTCAGGGCATTCGATATGTGGGATGTCCCAAGGAACCCCGTCGTGATGTGTCCGTAGTTCTCTACCCTCTCCTTGAGCTTTTCTGCCAGCAAAGGGCGCATATCCTCCGGAACCATGTCGTATATCAGTGCCACGACGTAGGCGGTCTGGGTGTGCGAGACAAGATAGCCGTCGGCGGTCACATACGCCTTGCAGAAGGCCTCCCGCGCCCTGGCGGCCACGTTTCGATAGTAAGCCTCGTCTCCGGTACGGCCCAGCACCCCGGCGGCATCGGCCACGATAGATGCAGAATTGGCAAAGTGGCACTGCTGGAGCAATGGAACGTAGGTGACGGAAGATCGGCCTGCAACATCGTTGTCCACATCAAAGGCCAGCCAGTCACCATAGTGCCAGCCGGTGTTCCAGAGGCAGGTTTCACCGGCGGCGCCGATTATATAATCGACCCACTTTTTCATACTGTCGTACTGATTCTCAAGCACCTGTGGGTCTCCGTATGCCATATAGACCGTCCAGGGAATGATGGTTGCGGCATCGGCCCAGCCGACGTGACCGGCACCAACCAGACCGTGGACCATAGGCACGATGTCGGTAATCTGTCCGTCGGGCAGCTGGTCAAAGGCCACATCCTCAAGCCACTTGGAGTAGAAGGCGTAAGTGCCGCGGTTGAAGGTTGCGGTGCGTGCGAAAACCTCTGCGTCTCCGGTCCAGCCAAGTCGCTCGTCACGCTGCGGGCAGTCGGTGGGAACATCCACGAAATTGCCTCTCAGACCCCACTGGATGTTGCTCTGGAGCCGGTTTACAAGTTCATCAGAGCAAGTAAAGCTGCCTGTCGGTTCCATCGCCGAGAAACGCACCTGCGCCTTGATGTCGTCAAGCACGATATCTTCCCGTGAGATGCCCTCTATCTTGATGTAGCGGAACCCGTAAAACGTGAAACGTGTGGTAAACTGCCGTGGAGTACCGTCACAGATATAACGGCTCTGCGCCTTGGCGGTACGCAGGTTGGTTGTATAGAAATTACCGTCCCGGTCCAACACCTCGGCGTGGGAGACGGTGATCTGCTGGCCCGGCTTCCCCGTAAAGGAGAGCACTTCGCTGCCCACCAGATTCTGGCCGAAATCTATCACCAGTTCCCCCTTCGGGGTCACTATAAGTTCTTTGGCGGCAAGTGTCTGTTCCGTTTCAACAGGTTCATTGTCCTGCGGAGCCAGATTGTCATAGCCATAGCCGGCAACTCTTACCGCGCCCCACCCGGACGGATTGAAAGAGACTGTGCTCCAGTCAGGTATTTCACGGCGGGCATCAAAGGTCTCGCCATCATAAATCGTGTTGTGCAGCACGCCGCCGGTGGCTGTCTTCCAGCTGCCGTCGGTACCCACAATCTCCTGTGTACCATCCTTGTATGTTATCACGATCTGTCCCAGGAAGGCCCACTCCTGTTCTTTGAAATTGTAGCGGTAATGCTCCGGATTGGTCCATCCCATCATACTCAGATACCAGCCGCGGGCAATCTCGGCTCCTATCACATTCTCTCCGCGCCTGAGCAGGTCCGTGACATCGTAGGTCTGATACATGAGATGATGATTGTAACTGGTGTAGCCGGGTGCCATAAAGGCCTCCCCCACCTTGCTTCCGTTCAGGAACGGCTCGTACACGCCGTGTGCAGTGAAGTAGGCGATTGCGCACTTGACCGGCCTGGTAATCTTGAATGTTCCGCGCACCAGCGGAGACTCCTCACTCATAGGCGGCACGATCCATTCGGCCTTCCAGCCATCCTTTCCCAAAGCGGTTACAAACGTATGGGGGGCGCTCCAGCTGCCCGCACGTCCGGTTGAGTCCCAAATCCGCACCTGCCACGTATAGCGGCTGGCGGACTTCAGGGCAGCTCCCTGATACTTGACCGCGACAGAATTGTCTGACATCACTTTGCCTGTGCCCCAGACTGTGCGGCCGTCGATATCGCGCACCCTGATTTCATAGGCGGTCTGACCGTCGCAGGAACGGTCGCTGGTACCTATCCAGCTGAATGTCGGAGCACCGGTTATGCCCGTGGGATAGGCGAGATGGTTTACCTTGAGTGAAGATAAGTTTACTTTGGCTGCAGCCGGGATTGAGGCCGCAATCAGCAGAATAGCTAACAGTTTTTTCATCATAACCACAAATTTAACAAGAAAAAGATAACTTTGCAGTATGAAAACCACTTTTATCGGATGCGGAAATATGGGCGGCGCCATGGTACGCGGCCTTATCGGCAAGGGAGTTCTCTCTGCCTCGGATGTAACCTGCTGCGACCTGAGCCAGGCCTGTCTTGACAGGATGAAACAAATAGACGACGCCATCACGGTGACCGGCAACAGCCGCAAGGCGGTGGAAGGCGCCGGAGTGATTGTACTGGCCGTAAAGCCGTGGGCGGTACAGCCTACCCTCGAATCGTTCAAGGACCTTCTGGATCTGGAACGGCAGGACCTTGTGGTAATTGCCGCCGGCGTCACCTTCGGGATGCTCTCCGGATGGCTGGGAAACGACAAGGCCGCCCTGTTCAGGGCAATCCCCAACACTGCCATCGAAGTTGGCAGCAGCGTGACCTTTGTCTCCGCCCTCAATGCCGACTCTCAGCGCACGGCGCGCATCGTAGAGTTGTTCGATGCCCTGGGACGTGCAGTCCTGATTCCAGAGGACAAGATGAGCGCCGGCACGGCTCTGGCTTCCTGTGGGATAGCCTACGCAATGCGCTACATACGCGCCGCCATGGAAGGCGGCATAGAACTCGGGTTCCGTGCAGATGAGGCCCTCAACATTGTTCTGGGGACAGTCAAGGGTGCAGCCGACTTGCTTTCTGCAAGCGGAGAGCATCCGGAGGCGGCAATCGACAAGGTCACCACCCCAGGCGGCATCACCATCAAGGGGCTCAACAAAATGGAAGAAGAGGGTTTCAGCAACGCAGTAATTGCCGGTCTGAAGGCCAGTCAAAGCAAATGATATGAACCGCATCGCCGTCAAAATAGGCAGCAATGTACTTACCCGCAGCGACGGCAGCCTGGACCACACCCGTATGTCCGCCCTGGTGGACCAGGTGTGTGAACTGCTGCGGCAGGGATGTGAAGTCATCATCATCTCTTCCGGTGCCGTGGCCAGCGGGCGCGATGAGCTGGGGGATGCCGGCCGGTTGGATACGGTATCCCAGCGCCAGCTGTACTCCGCGGTGGGACAGGTCCGCCTGATGCAAACATATTACCAGCTTTTCAAGGAACACGGCTACTGCAGCGGACAGGTTCTTACCACCAAAGAGAACTTCTCTACGAGGCATCACTACCTCAACCAGAAGAACTGTATGGAGGTGATGCTCTCTCAGGGAGTCGTCCCCATCGTGAACGAAAACGACACGATATCGCTCACCGAACTTATGTTCACCGACAACGACGAACTTGCCGGGCTTGTGGCGACTATGATGGAATGCCGGCTGCTGATAATACTCACAAATGTGGACGGCGTGTTTACGGGGGATCCCGAATCGCCCTCCAGCTGCCTGCTGCACGAAATAGGCCCGGACAGCGACGGCGCAGCGAAATACATCCGGGAGAAAAAGTCCTCTGCCGGACGCGGAGGGATGCGCACAAAATATTCCATTGCACGTAAAGTCGCCCTGGAAGGCATCCCCGTCGCCATTGCAAACGGCAAGCGCGACGATATACTGATTTCCGTGGCCGAAGGTGACGGGAATGTCCCCTACACCCTCTTCACTGCCGGCGAAAAGCCCATTTCCGGCGTCAAGAAGTGGATTGCCCACAGCGGCGGATTCGCCCGCGGCAGCGTTACTGTAAACAAGGGGGCAGCCGATGCCCTGCTCAGCGGCAGCGCCGCATCGCTGCTGCCGATAGGCATTACCGCCGTTGAAGGTGATTTTGAAAAAGACGATATAGTGAGGATCCTGGCTCCGGACGGCCGCTGCATCGCCGTCGGCAAGGCCGGTTGCGACGCCGCTTCTGCCCGCAAGATGATGGGCCGACAGAACGAGCGGGAATTCATACACTACGACTACCTTTATATAGAACAGTTATGATAGAGGAAACATTAGCGAAGGCCAGGGAGGCATCGCGGACGGTTACCACCCTCAGCGACCATACGACCGGCAAAGTGCTGCTGCAGGTTGCCGACGCCATCGACGCCAACAGCCGGTACATCCTGAATGCGAACAAAGAGGACCTGTTCAAGATGGATCCCGAGAATCCCAAGTACGACCGCCTGATGCTCACCGCAGAGCGCATCGCGGGAATCACTTCCGATATGCGCAATGTCGCCCGGCTTCCCTCCCCCCTCGGACACGTACTGTCCAGCGTAGTCCGGCCCAACGGAATGCAGATAGACAAGGTGAGCGTCCCGTTCGGCGTTGTGGGCGTGATTTACGAGGCGCGCCCCAATGTTACCGCAGATGTCTTCGGCCTATGCTTCAAAAGCGGCAATGTCGCTGTCCTCAAAGGCGGCCACGAAGCTGACGCTTCCAACCGCGCCATAGCCGACGTCATCCGCGACGTACTTACCCTCAACGGTCTTCCCCGCGAGGCCTGCACGCTCCTTCCTGTCGGACGCGAAGCCAGTTCCGAGATGCTGGCCGCAAACAAATATATCGATGTCATCATACCGCGCGGCAGCGCATCCTTGATTAATTATGTGCGCCAGAGCGCTACTGTTCCTGTGATTGAAACCGGCGCCGGGGTATGCCACACATATTTTGATTCAGACGGCAGGACAGCCATCGGCAAGGAAATAGTCTATAACGCAAAAACGCGCCGCGTGAGCGTCTGCAACGCACTGGACTGCCTGCTGATTGCCCGCGACCGACTGTCAGACCTGCCCGAGATCTGCAAGCGCCTTTCGGACAAGAAAGTCGTTATCTATGCCGACGAAGAGGCCTATGCCGCACTTCAGGGACAGTACCCCGCACAGTTGCTGGAACACGCAAAGGAAGAGCATTTCGGCCACGAATGGCTGGACTACAAGATGAGTATCCGTACGGTGGCGGATGTCGACGAGGCTATCTCGCATATCACCCGGTATGGCTCTATGCACAGTGAGTGCATCGTTACAGAAGATTTGTCGGTATCGGACAAATTCTGCCGGCAGATAGATGCCGCCTGCGTCTATGTAAATGTATCCACGGCGTTCACCGACGGGGCCCAGTTCGGTCTCGGTGCCGAAATAGGCATCAGTACCCAGAAACTGCACGCCCGCGGTCCTATGGGTCTTGCAGAACTCACCACATACAAATATCTCATTTCCGGTAACGGCCAGGTGCGCTGGTAGCCTCATCTGGCTTTGACAAAAGGGTTCATTACCATTGCAACCGGCAGGAAAGTGTATTTTACGTATTTACCCGGAACCTGCTGCTGCCATATAGATTCCATACGAAGGAGCCCCTTGACCAGTAACTGCGACAAATTTGTCATAATCAAAGGCAGGAAGGTATGTCCGCTACGTCTCATTCTTGCCTATTCCGCAGCCATGCTCCGGTCTCTTCCCCGTCTGCTGATACCATACAAGGTCAAGGCTGCACTTTACAATCTGTCACACCGTCATTAGCCATTAAATGAAACAGGCGGCTCCCCAAATCGGGGGCCGCCTGTTTCATAGACTCATTAAGAAGCCTTATTTGATCATATACCTGATGCGGACTCTCACGCAGCGGTTTGTCTTGGCACTGAGGCCACGTACGCTGGGATCATCCACGGGACGGATGGAGCCGTTGTTGGTCACAATGAAAGACTGTGAGCGGACATACTGCAGGCGAGGATCTGCGGTGAGCCAGTTGATGACAGTGTTGGCACGGTTCTCTGCAAGGGCGCTGTTACGCTCGATACCTACGCGGGTAGCATTGTCGCCTGTGTAGTTGTCCTGGCTGGTTGCAAAACCGTCTGCCTGTATGAGCAATATAGCACCGTTGTTGATGATATCGCGGATCTTGTTCACCGTAGCTTCGTCGGTGAAGTTCTCTACATAACCCTCGTTGGAGGTGAGGGCTGCATACACATCGGCAAAACTTACAAGTTCATCGTCGTCGGTAACGTCCATATACTGACGTATCGTATTCAGACCGCTGTGGGCGTTGAGACCATAAGAAGTGGTCTCACGATAGTTCTCGTCGCTGACAAGCTGCTGTCCGAGGGTAGCATCGTCAATACGGTACTGCCAGATGTGCTTGCCGTCATTGATGGGAGCATAGTAGAAGCCCGCTGCCTTACCGAAGGATTCCATATCCGAAGGATTCAGACTGAGCGACAGAGGTGTGTCGGTGAGCATTTCATATCCGCGGGGAACGAAATCGATCTCAAAGTCGATGTTGGCAGGCTCGGTAGGCAGATCGGCAGTTGCGAGGGCAACCGGAGACTGGCCTGCAGCGAGTTTCGCAGCAGCCTTCTCTTTGTCGGCGTAAACCTTCTGTGTAAAGATACCGCCGGCAAGGTATTCGATGGCATTTACGTTTGCACCTGCAATATTCGGGGCGTCATTACGTCCGGAATAGTTGTTGGGGTAGAACACGTAGAATGTGATGGTACCCTGGCGGACAGGACGGTCGTTCTCCTTAACCTTCATGATAGGCACCTCAGTTTCACGGTATTCGCTGCGATATACTGTATTCGTACCGGTGCGCCAGCCGTTGCCGCCTTTCTTGCCGAGATACCAGGTAAGGCCTAAATTGAGGCCGAGGTGGGAATCAATGTGGTGTGCAGCATAGTCGCCCTGACCCCATTCATTGTCATAATGTGTCTCATACAGCATCGCGCGGGCCTTGAAGTCCAGCGAGAGGTTTTTCTTCTCAGTGAAGAACTGGCTGTACTGAAGTTCGAAATGTGCGCTGAGATTGTTGTCTGAGCCATGTACCTGACCATATCCCAGATGGTGGGTGGCACCTACACCGAGATTGAGAAGCAACTGTCCCATACGTTCACGGCTGCCATAACCCTCATATCCATAGTAGAGACGGGTAAGGTTCAACATTGCCGATCCGCTGAAATCAAGCCACCCGGTTCTGGCCTGGAAGTATTCCGTACCGTTGTCTGTACGCATAGGGTCGCCATAAGGGTAGAACAACGGAGTGGTGCTGCCGTTACGGGCAGTATAACCGCGTGTGCTGGATTGCATAAACTCTGCCTTCAATGCCAGCCAAGGCATGAACCATTTACCGAAACCAACGCTGTATTCAGGTGAAACAGTGGTCATAAAAGGTCCGAGATTGGAATAATCACCCCTGAAGGTGTGGGCACCGCCTGAAGCAAAGACGAACCAGTTCTGGCGGAAAGGATTGGAGACCACCTGATAGGGGTCTGCACCGTCGTTGACAACGGTGACATCGCTGGACTCAGCCACCAGAAGGGTGTCTCTGAACACCTCCCGGTAGTCGGCATACAGGCTGTCTATCTGCTGCCTGCGGGCAGATACCTGCGCCTGTATGGGAAGAGTTCCCAGAAGCGCAAATGCAGCTGCCAAAATGAAGATAAATGATTTTTTCATAGCATATAATAGTTGTTATTCTGTTTTACATTCTACTGCGATATAACCGTTTTCCAACTTTTGGAGTTCGGTCATTGAGGTTCCCTTCCGGCACGAAGCTATCGAAGGTTTATTGTCGGTCGATATGGTTGCCCGCATCTTGAGCCCGCAACTCTTGCATATCTGAGACTGCAGGTGCCAGATTTGGCTGCCAATGCCACGGTTCTGCCAGTCGCGGTCCACCAGCAATCCGGCAAAGGAGCGTCCCACGAAAAAACTGCGCAGGAAAAAGTATCCGACCATCTCGCCCGAATCGCTGCACACCTTCATCATCAGAAATGCCGGATTCTTAAAGAGTCTCTCCAGAGTCTTTAAATCAAAATCGTGAGGGTCAAACCATTCGAGATAATCCTTGGGCTGCTTGTCCAGGAAATGTTTCAAAGAATCCAGATCCGATTTCTGCACGGTAGCAAAACTGCATCCTGCCACACCCTGGCCTGCAAGAATCATATCGGCCTTCTTTGAGATATTCCCGAAGAAAAGCCTGAAAAGAAAGCCGTTGACCTTCTCCACAACCTCCCATAGGCCGGGATGGCTGCGCTTGAAGCCTATCAGGAACCTAATCATTGCAGCACCTCCCTGTAAAAATCAATGAGACAATTGCGTACATATTGCATCTCATAACGGATGCTTACCAGTGAACGGGCATGTGATGCCAGAGACTTTACATAATCCCTGTCCTTGATGAAAGACCGCATTGCAAGATACAGCGCCTCCGCATCGTGTGGAGGTATTATCACTCCGTTTTCCCCATCCAGGATAATCTCCCTGGAACCATTGATATTGGTCACGATAGACGCCAGCCCCATCGCTCCGGCCTCGATAACCACATTAGGAAAGCCTTCGCGGTAGCTTGAATGCACAAAGGCGTCAGCAGCGGCATACCAGGGACGGACATCATCCAGCCAACCCTGAGAAATGTGGATTGCGGGATGAGAGGAAATCAAAGAAGCGATGTTTTCGTCAAGCTTATCTCCTTCGCTCTCCTGAGCACCTGCGAGAAGCAGATGCACGCCGGGATATTTGGCGGCTAGCCTTTCGAAGGCTTCGGTCAGTTCCTTGAACCCTTTGTCCTGGTCAAACCGGCCGACATAAAGAAAGGCGAATTCACCTTCCCCTATGCCAAAGTGACGGCGGATATCTTCTCCCAAGCGGTCGATATCTGTAGTATGATCGTAATAATCCAGGTCGATTCCACGCACATTTCCATTGCCCAGCACCCGCATCGGGGTCTTGGTGATATGATAGCGTTGCAAATCGTCCATTACCCCTTCACCCTCAGGAAGGACATAAGTGGCACAAGCGGCCGTAATTGAATCTGTAATACGGAGGATAAAGTGCATCAGGCCCTTTCTGTAAGGAAACACCAGGCCAGTGAAAGAATGTATACGAACGGGCACACCGGCAATCTTGGCCGCCATCATACTCAGCAGACCTGCCTTGGGTGTAATGGAATGAACCATCCGGGGATTTTCCTTGCGAAATACCCTGATAAGACGCAACAGGGATTTCAGGTCACTCAAAGGAGCGACCTTGCGGCGCATCTGCACAGCTATGGTGCGGATGCCCTCACGCTTACGTATCTCTCCAAGCTCTTTTCCGGGCGAAGACAAGGCCACCACATCGTATTCGTCCGCCAGGGTCTGGAACAAACCGCGGCAGAACAAATCGAGCGACAAGGGGACCGTAGCCGTCCTGATTATCTTATCTTTCCCGGACTGCACAACCGTCAGAATGACAATACAAGGGCAAGGCCTGCACTTTCTGCTGATGGCGCAACGCTGAGGGTGCTTCCGTCAGACTCTCTGACTTTAAGTTTAGGCACACCGTCGCTTACAATCGCGTCGAAGATGCTGTAGGCGCTCACGCAGCCCAGAACCACAAGGAGAGTATTACGCTGGCGACGCATTCCATAGGCTTTCTGGCTCCAGCTATCCTTAAACTCAGGCTGCTCAACCATCATCCTTTCCCAATTTTTCGCAACGATATGCGATGCGATGCCGCTGCCGGCAAGTGCCACACCGGTACCGAGCAGGGCGAGACCTTTGCCGGTCTCTCCCTTATACAGTTGTCCCACACCGGGAATAATGCTCATAACGGCGGCACCGGCCTTGCTGCTGCCTTCCAAACTGAAATCGTCGAACACAACATCACTGTTCTTTTCGCCTATGGCAAAAAGCTGGTAGCACTCGAAATATGCATCCCAGACAGTATTGTAGTCAACATTGTCATAGGCATCTATCCGGCGTACCAATACAGCGTCACCGGCGCCGGGGCCACCCATAAGCACCCTGTACAACGGCTGGTTGTCAGAACTGTCCGAGATGCGTTCCACTACCATCAGGTTGGGGTCTGCATCGTATTTTTCTGCAAGATAGTTGACCAGAGGGACAGACCAGGTCTCGTGCAGACGTGTCTGACTGGGATCCTCGGTGCGGAAAACCATAAATTCATAACTGGTATTGGACCGGAGAGCATTCAATGCCTGTACACTCTTGCGTGTCCAATCGGGGGCCTTTTCTGCAGAAGCGCTGAAAGACCCTGCGGTCATTATGATTGAAATCATAACGACCAGACGAACGAATAATCTTATAGTGCGCATATTATGATAGTTTTATGCAAAATAAATCCACGCAAATGTAGTTTAAAATTGATAACAAACTATGTTTTTTTTTAATTTTTATCATATATTTTCAGGGACTGCAGCGAAGGATCGACGGCAATTTGTTAGGTATCATACTCGGAACATTACTCCCCTCCATATGATATTGTGGCTTAAAGCGCTTATTTTCTGATATTTAGAGTGGGCGCAACTTTATTACCCGTCAAGAGGGAAAAGAAGAAGAAGGGAATGAAATTCAAGGATATATTAAACACCCACGATTCCATAATGCCGCTAATTATAATAACACAGGCCATTGCCGCAAGCAGAGGATTCCCTTTCCTGGCAATGAGAAGCATCAGATGCGTCAGAAAAGCCATCGCGAATAAACCGGCAACTATTCCGTTGCACAAAAAAATGTTAAGGTAGCAATTGTCTATGGACAGTCTGGTCGGACCCTCTCCCGTCAACCATTCTGTCAGTCCACAGTCCTGTCCGAACAAGCTCAGGCCGCACTTCTGATATACGAGGGCCGGGATTGTGAATCGGCTCTCGAATGTGTTGCCGCCGTAACCGGGGCCATAGACGGCTGCCAGCACAAGCGAAAGCAAAAGGCAAGCCGCGGGCATAGCCGCCACTATCTTATGATTGCTCCAACGCATGAACAGGGCAAACAGAAGCGGCAGCACAAGCAGACATATAGTAATAGTTTTACAGAGGGTCAGGAACCACACAAGTACGGCAAGGGCACTGCAGACCATACAGATCACGGACATCCGTTTTTCCCGCGCGAGGCTGAAACCGCAAAAGGCCGCCGTCATTATGAAACAGGCGAAAGAATTCGGATTGTCGAATCCCAGGGAAGTGCCTCTCATCTGTCCGATATGCTTTACCTGCTCACCATTCCATCCAAGAGCGAAAGAGACGGGACATACTATCAGGAAGAAAACAATTGAAGAGAGGACAATTTTCAGTGATATTCTAACGTCGGTGTCCCTGGATGCCAGAAGTACAAGGAAGAAGTGGAACAGATCGGATCTACTCTGAACCGCCAGGACGGAGGAGAGTTTCAGAACTCCCAACAGGCAGATACATACCAGAGCATATCGTGGCCGTCCCGGCAAAAAGGACAGCACCCTTAAAAGCAAAAGTGCCCTGGCAGCAAGTCCGGTGACATATAGAACCCTCACCAAAAGCCGGAGTCCCTGCTCGGGGGCGCACCACCAGGGTACAGAAAACAGATACAAGGCAAGCCCGGCATAGAATAGCCAGGCCGACCAGTCAAGTTTCGAATCACTCATAAACCTGCTAACGATGTATCCAAAGGAACAATCTGCCCAAAATATAAAGCAGCTTCTCTTTAACAGGTATAGAGGGGTCTGTCAGAAGCTCTTTTCTGATTTGCCGGAGGATGGTGGCACATAGGGTTTTATGAGTCAGTACCTCTTCGGGACTGATCCCGGACACCCTTGCTATATCATATGAGGTAAACAAAGCACGCCTAAAAACCTCTTTGAGCAGGAAGGTGTGTATTGAATGCCTGCTTTCCGGCACCGACCGGTACAGTTTCCACAGTACCGGCACCGTATTGTGATAACCGATATAGGAGATATCTTTGCTTAGGGACGCCTCCCGGTTATAGTAACGGTAAAGCGATTCATTTAAAAAAACAATCCTGGAAGTATTGAGGTACAATTCAGAACAGAAAACGAAATCTTCCTGAGCCATATGCTCAAATCTAAGTGTATCAACCAGACGTCTTTTTATCAGTTTGTTCCAGCAGGTATACCAGACTGTGTCACCACTTGAGAGCATATGCCGGATTATATCTTCGCCAGTGAAAATCGAGGGCTCTTGCCCGGGGGAGATGTACATATCGCGCTCGCCGTCGGGGCCTATAAAGGTATAACCCGAAGCCGCGATGTCATACTTCCCTGAGTCAATTGCCAGGACAAGGCGGTCGAGTGTTTCCGGAACGATGGCATCGTCACTGTCCACAAAAAAGACATAGTCACCCGATGCCAAATCAAGACCTCGGTTCCTGGCGGCCGAGACGCCCTCGTTATCGGTGTGAATAAACTTGAAACGGCTGTCGCGCACACTCCACTCATCGCATATCTGCCCGGAAGAATCAGTGGAACCGTCATCTACGAGCAAAACCTCAAAATCCCGGAATGACTGAGCCTCGATACTTCCAAGGCACGCCCGAAGATATGATTCTGAGTTATAAACCGGAACGATGATGCTGACCAGCATATTCAATTTGGCTTAAAGGAATGGACCGGGAAAACTATCTCACGGACCAACTTCCATCCAAAACGTCTCTCGTGCTGCTTGGGCAGCGATGGTTTATCAGTATCTGCAGCCACCAGTCAAACCTCAACCTGGGTGAAAAGCGTCTGCGGAACTGGGCGTAGTCTTTACAGGAAAGGATTGCCTTCATAACAAAGCACTCAAAACTATTGTACAGGTGGTCTGCCGCCTCGACATCAGCCTTTACCCGGGCAAAAAATGACCGCAGGAAATCGAATTCCACAGAGTCGCCGATTCTGAAACCATACCATACAAAAAACCGTCTTGCCGCAGAAGGTGGGATATTGCGCGACCTCAAAGCATCCAAAAGACAATCATAAACCATAAAATGCTTATAGTCTATATCTCTCGTGCGGGAGAGGGATTTTCTGTGCTGCAAGTAATGGTAGTATGGCCCCCTGAAAATGTAGCTTTTCTCCTGAAGTATTTCTGCAAGCGACACAAAATAGACGTCTTCGGCTCCATTGACAGTGGGG
>CACYEB010000195.1 GCA_902773305.1 uncultured Bacteroidia bacterium | reverse complement strand
CGCTACTTCGAAACCCTGCTGGCAGCGATGGACACATCGCTGGAGCACACCCCCGACAAACTTGACGTGCTCCGCAAGGCGGGTGTGGTGGACAGCGGCGGTGCAGGACTGGTGTGCATCTTCAGAGGGATGAACCAAGCCCTCGGAGGCGTCGTGGCAGACGATGCGACACCGGATGCAGTCTCCCCGCAGCAAAAGATAGACCTTGACAAATTTACAGAAGACAGCACTCTGGAGTTCGGCTACTGCACCGAATTCCTGCTGCGCCTGACCCGGGCAAAGACCGACATAGACAACTTTGACGAAAAGGCCCTGATACAGTGGCTGGAGGCCAATGGCGAGAGCGTAGTGGCCTTTCGCGACGGCACCGTCGTAAAGGTTCACGTTCACACCTTCCGTCCCGGCGAAATACTGAACCACTGCCAGCAATACGGCGAATTCCTGACCCTCAAGATAGAGAATATGGCGCTGCAGCACCATCAGGAGAGCAACCGGAACAATGCCGCACTCAAGCGTCCGAAGCAGAAATACGGAATTGTGACGGTGGCTGCAGGCGACGGTCTCATCGCCTCCTTCAAAGAAATCGGAGCCGACGTGGTGATTCCCGGAGGACAGACAATGAATCCCTCCACCCAAGATTTCCTGGAGGCTTTCGGGCAGGTCGATGCAGGCACCATCCTGGTATTCCCGAACAACTCCAACATAAAGATGGCCGCACAGCAGGCTGCCGGACTCTATAAGCAGGCCGACGTCCGGGTACTCCCGTCCTCTACCATAGGCGAGGGGTACTACGGCATTGCATCTGCCGACCGCGACTGCGACGATGCCGGCGATGTCATCGCCCAAGTCACAGCAATAATGGAATCGGTTTCTACCGGCATGGTTTCGCGTGCCATCCGCGATGCCGAGGACGGCGGTGTCACCGTAACCAAAGGCCACTATGTGGGCTATGGCGGCAAGCAGATTCTCTGCGACTCCGCATCCAGGGAAGAGGCGGCGGCGCTGCTGGCAGAGAGGATGGGAGCTGCCGGCCGCGACGTGTTGCTGGTGTTCACCGGCTGCGACGTCCCCGCCGATGAGGCGGAGTGGCTCCGGAACGCCCTTGCGGCCCGATATCCTTCATTGGAAATAATGTTTAACAACGGCCAGCAGCCGATATACGATTATATTCTTGTACTATGCTGACATTCTTTTCTGACACAGACTGCGACATCACGCCCAAGGAGTGCGCAGAGTATGGCATCAAACTCATCAGTATGCCCTATACCGTAGACGACAAGGTCATCTACCCTTACATAGACTGGGAGGAATTCGATTCCCATTCCTTCTACGATATGCTCCGCAAGGGAACAATGCCCACCACCAGCGCGATGAGCGAGGATTTCTACATCAAGACATTCGAGCCTGAGTTCGCTGCAGGAAACGATATACTTTACGTTCACTTCTCTTCCGGCACATCCAATACCTTCGCAATTATGGATATGGCGGTAAAAAAACTCAAGGAGAAATATCCTGAACGCAAGTTCTGGTCTGTCGACACCCTGGGAATATCGGCCCTCTCTTACAACATCGTGCTCGAAGTGGCAGATTTGCTCAAGGCAGGAAAAACCGCAGAGGATATTGTGGAATGGGCCAGGACTGAAGTCCCCAGGTTCCCTATGTACTTCTTCGCCGACGACCTCAAATTTTTCCGCCGCAGCGGGCGCGTAGGTGGTCTGGCAGCCACGATGGGCGGACTTATAGGCATCCGCCCCATAATCCACCTCGACGATGCCGGCAAAATGGTTTCAATAGGCAAGGAGACCGGCCGCACCAAGGCAATCGCCCGTCTGGTGCAGTATGTAGAGGATTTGGGTGACGATGTCAAGGCGCACCGCGTCGTGATAGGCCACTCCGACTGTCCCGACATCGCCTTAGAAGCCGAGCGGCAGCTCAAGGCCCGTTTCGGCGCCGACCTTCGGGTAGTCACTACCGTCGTTAACCCAACCATCGGCAGCCACTGCGGCCCCAACGGCCTGGGAATCTGCTTCCACGCAATACACCGCTAGGCTATGATCACCGTAGAAAAAGTCACCACCAAAAAGCAGCAAAGGGAGTTTCTGGATTTCCCACTGAAGCTTTACAAGGGCAACAAGTGCTACACTCCGGCGCTGTATTCAGACGAGAAGAAGATTTTCCGCAAGGACTATGTTTACAACGACACCTGCGAACACGTCTATTTCAACGCCTATAAGGATGGCAAGATGGCCGGCCGCATCTCCTGCATTATCCAGCGCGCGGCAAACTCCAAATACAACCAGAAGCGCTGCCGCTTTACCCGCTTTGACGTTATAGAAGATTTTGACGTGGCGGCAAAGCTGTTTGAAACGGCCGAGGCCTGGGCCCGCGAACAGGGAATGGACGAGGTACAAGGGCCTCTGGGCTTCTCTGACCTGGAACGGGAGGGGCTGCTGGTGGGAGGGTTCGAGTACCCCGCCACCTTTGAAGAAAGCTACAACTATCCTTATTACGGAGATTTCGTGGAGAGACTTGGCTACAAGAAAGAGGTTGACTGGACCGGCAGCCGCCTGCGCCTTGCAAAGGACTACAACGGCGAACTGGAACAGATGGCCGACTATGTGATGCGCCGCTACAAACTGCATCTGGCCACAGCCCGCACCACCAAGGAGTATCTGGCAAAATATGCCGACGGCTTCTTTGAGCTGCTGGACAAGTCATACGACCTGATCTACGGCTCTGTTCCCTTCACTCCCGCAATGAAAAAGTTGATGCTGGACAATTTCAGCCTGATACTCAGCAAAGACAATCTCGTGATAGTCCTGGACGAGAACGACAAGATGATCTGCATGGGCCTGGCGTTCCCTGCAGTGGGCGATGCACTGCGGCCGTCCGGCGGACGTCTCACCCCCGGTGCGCTTGTCCGCGTGCTTCGCGCCATCAAACACCCCAAGGTCCTGGACCTGGGGCTGGTGGGCGTCGATCCCGAATGGCTCAACCGCGGCATCAGCGTGGTAATCTCTGCCGCAATGGTAAAAATGCTCCGGATGCCGGGTGTAAAATATGCCGAAACCAATATGAATCTGGAAGACAACTACGCTATCCAGAACCAGTGGAAACGCTTTGACGAACAGAAGATAAAACTCCATCGCTGCTATGTTAAGAGTCTTGATTGATTGCTTTGGCGGCGACCACAGCCCTCAGGCCAACGTCGACGGGGCACTGACAGCCCTCTCCCGGTTTGAAGATCTGCAACTGATCCTGACCGGCGACGAAACATCCGTCCAGGAGTGTCTCTCGGGCAAAAGCTATGATGCCTCCCGCATCGAAATCGTACACGCCCCCGAAGTCATCGGCTGCGACGAAAAACCCATAGATGCCGTCCGCCTGAAAAAAGAGAGTTCGATGATGAAGGCCATCCGTATGCTGCGCGACGACGACTCCATATCCGCAATGGTTTCGACAGGCAGCACCGGAGCCCTGGTGGCAGCCGCACTGACCCGTATCGGGCGCGTCCGGGGCATAATCAGGCCTGCTTTCTGCCCCATCCTCCCCACTATGGACGGCGGCAGGGTCGGCATCTGCGACAGCGGCGCCAACGTAGAAGTGACAGCCGGAATGCTGCGCCAGTTCGCCATAATGTCCAGCCTTTATATGGAACACGTTTACGGCGTTCCGAAGCCCCGTATCGCCCTGCTCAACGTAGGCAAAGAGGCAGAAAAAGGAGACGAGATCCATCAACAGGCATACAATTTGCTTTCTGATACACCCGAGATTAATTTTGTGGGCAATATGGAGAGCCGCGACCTGCTCTCGGGGAGATACGATGTGGTGGTGGCCGACGGTTTTTCCGGCAACGTGCTGGTGAAAACCACCGAGGGAACGGCGCTGGAGTTGCTCAAAAAGCTCAAGAAGGACATCTATTCACGCACACTATACAAACTCGGTGCGCTGCTTATGAAAAAGATGTTTGCCGACGAGAAGGAATTTATGAACTACCAGAACTACGGCGGCAGCGTGCTGCTCGGCACCTCGAAGACTATTGTCAAGGGGCACGGAAGCAGCAAGGCGACATCCGTGGCCAAGTGCATAGAACAGGCGTACCTTATGGAACGGAGCGCCCTCGCTGCAAAGACAGAAGAACTGATACTTAAATACGAACACTACGAAGACTGACCATATGTTTGAAGAAGTAAAAACCATACTGTCGCGCCAGTTGCGCGTCGCACCCGAAAAGGTGACCCTGGACGCCCACATCAAGCGCGACCTGCACGCAGACTCACTGGATATTCTGCAGCTGCTGATGCGGCTGGAAGATGACTACGGTGTGGTGATTCCCGACCAGGCCCTGGCCAAATTCGAAACTGTCGGCGACGTGGTTTCTTATCTTGATTCTATCGAAAAATGAAACGGACAATAATTGTTATCTGCGCCCTGCTGCTCTCTGCAGCCTCTTTTGCGCAAACCTACGACCTCGATTTCACCCAGACCAAACGCCTGAAGGCATCCGGCAAAACCACCGTTATGAAAGGCCATATGACCTTTGACGGAAAGGACCAGCTCAAAATGGACTACAGCGATCCCGCCGGCGACTTTTTCATTGTGGACGGAAACAAGGTCAATATGAACCTGATGGGGGTGAAGACCGAACTGGATGCAGAAAAAGTACCTATGGTAGCCCTCCAGCGCTCAACCCTGCTCAACTGCCTGTCCGGCAACTGGGAGCAGGCCGCAAAGGACAATAACGCCACCAGCGAGGTCACCGAGAAGACGGGGTTCCGTACTGTCAGGATAGCTGCCAAAGGCGTCATCCCCCGCGGCGGATATAAATCGGTAACCCTGACATACCGGATAAAGGACGGTCGCGTAAGCCGCCTTATCCTAGAAGAACCCGGCGGTATCGAAAACACCTACGAGATGCGGTAGCGGCCACGGTACGTACTTCGTTACCATACCCGTGGCGCCCAACACTCTATCTCCCACCTCTTTCCACAATACCTCAGCCCAGGTTCCACAGAAGGATGTAGGGGGAATGCACAAAAAAGCCGCCCGAAAGGCGGCTTTTGTGGAGAATAAGGGAGTCGAACCCTTGACCCCCTGCTTGCAAAGCAGGTGCTCTAGCCAACTGAGCTAATCCCCCGCTGCAAAGGAATGCAAAATAATCGTAACCAGCAAAAATTATTGCCTCGGGATACCGCTTATCTGACCATCAGTGTTTCTCCGTGGTCCTTCACTATCCCCTTGAGCCAGCGCTCGCGCTGGGCGGGGTGACCGGGAGAGGCGGGAATGTCCCCGCCGGGAGTTGTCATTTTGTATTTACCGTCACTGCCAACAACCTTTACATTGCCGTCGAGATACTTCACCAGCAACTCTTTTTCCAACTCTTTCCAGCGCACCATAAGCTGCGACGCCAACTGGCAGGAGGTCTCTGTCATCGCATTCACGGCCTTCTTCCTGCGGCCGTTTTCCATATAGGCGGCAGCCTTCATATCGGTAGCTTCTATCCGCTCCTGACACATCTTATAGTAATCATCTATCTCCCGACGCAGCTCAGGAGCGACCCTGTCATAGAAAAGATATGCGAAATGTGTCACCTTGTTGAACTGCCAGAAAGCGGAGGTCTCGGAATACTCGGTAAGAGAACCGTTGCCCTCGGCAAACGGCAGGGGGATGGCGTTTACATTGGTATACACAGGCGTCAGAGCGCTGGTGGCAGCATCGTCCACCCCGAACCAGAGCAGGCCGCCCACCTCGTCGGGGAGCCAGTCACGAGCCTGTCCCAGAATCCAGTAACCAGTCTGCTGGGTAGCTATCGCACGTTCGTGAACGTATTTGACACCGTCAACTTCATATTCCATAGGACGCCAGCGGTACGGAAGGCTGCAGCAACCGGCCCCCACGTCCTGTGTCATATCCATGGGGGTCCCCTCGAAATGGTCGCGCATCACATCGGCGAGCGCGGCCACGGTTACCTTCCGGGCAGGCTTCACCCACAGCGGCATACGGTGCTGCAGGTTGTGTCCCATCGCGTAGTCCAGGTAATCGCCGGCCGGCGCACTGTGCTCCCCGGCGGCATCTTCCCAGACAAACTCCCCGTCGCAGAGCAGGTTGAACGCAGCCCACGCCCGGCTGTCGCAGAAGCGGGCTCCGCCAAAGTCCACAGGGTTGTACGCATCACAAAAGCTGAACTCTTCATCTTTGCCGGAAAACCAGCCCTTTTCCCTTGCAAATGATATGACATCGCTGCTGTAAAGGCAATTGTCCGGATCGTCCAGGGGGAAGGTGGATATGCGGGACTGGTTGGCGTGGGCGCAGATATAGCCGTCGGGAATACGGCGGGCAACCCATACGCTGCCGCTGCCGTCGCCCTTGCCCACCATCTCCATAATCCACGCCTCGTATTTATCAGCAATCGTAAAGGATTCTCCTTCAGAAGGATAACCATATTTCTGCGTAAGATAATCCATCACTTCGATTGCTTCCCGGGCAGTCCGGGCCCTCTGGAGGGTGATGAAGATAAGCGAGCCGTAGTCCATCACTCCGCCGCCGCCCCAGGTCTGCTCTCGGCCGCCGAAGGTGGTCTCTGTGATAATCAGCTGATGCTGATTCATATTGCCAACCGTCTGATATGTACTTGCTGCCTGCGGTATCTCCCCCATATATTCGCCCGAATCCCAGTTGTACACCTTCAGCATAACATCCTCCTTCCACCTGGCGGCGGGCTTGAAATAGAGCGCACCATACAACTGGTGGCTGTCGGCTGCATAGGTGACCATCACCGAACCGTCTGCAGAAGCCCCTTTGGTGACTATGACGTTGGTGCAGGCTAAAGAGTGGACGGTGGACAAAAGAACCGCGACAAGTATGGCATAAATTTTTCCGGTGTTCATATTAATTGTAACTTTGTATTGTCCAAAAACTTTTCAAAGGTAATAAAAATGAGATTCTTCTGCTCACATATGGCCGCTGCCGCCCTGCTTTTATGCCTTGGCACCGGACACTGCCTCGCCCAGCAGCAGGAAGGGTCCCGTCAGGAGCCCGACTACGACGAAATCGCCGCCAAACAGGTAAACGAACTCATCGACCGCTATAAGCTGGATGACATCCAGGCCTTCAAAGTGGACACCCTGCTGCAGCACTATGTCCCCATCTATAACGAAGAGATCCGCCGGGTCCGCGACGCCGGCGCCTCCCAGGCGCAGTCTTACCAGCGGGTGGTAGATTTCTGGGGCGACTTCCTTGATAACGAATACAAGAAAATATTCACCGAAGAGCAGTGGAAGCGCTATATGAAGTCGTATGCCGGAAAAGAGAAGAAAAAGCGCGACAAGCGCCTGGCGGCAGCCCGGGGAGAGACTGTCGAATAAAAACCGGCCGCAATTATACTATTTGCCCGATTTCTTCTTGCTCTTGCTCTTGTCTGGGGTACTGTTGTCGCCGTACTCCTTGACCCATACCTGACGCTCGAACGCCTGGTTCAAGGAAATCCAAGTCTCTGTGCTCTTGATACCGTCAATGTTCTGGATGGTGTTTATGAGCACTTTCATCAAGTGTTCGTTGTCAAAGCAGTATATCTTTAGCATCAAGGCGTGCACGCCGGTTATGAAGTGACATTCCACGACTTCGGGGAGTTTTTTGAGCTCTCCCACGACGTGGTTGTACTCATTGGCGCTGGACAGGGTGACGCCGATATATGCGCATACATTCAGGCCAAGGGCCTGCGGCTTTACCAACAGACGGCTGCCCGTGATGATGCCCATATTCTCCATCTTTCTGACTCTCTGATGGATGGCGGCTCCTGAAATTCCGCACTCACGCGAAATTTCAAGATACGGCATACGCGCGTTCTTGACCAGGAATGCCAGGATTTTGAGATCGGTGGAATCCAATTGATGTCCTTCTGGTGTAATAGGCATAACTATGATTTTTGATTGTTTATTATCTTGATGCAATCTTCTGCAGAGAGACTGCGGGGATCAGTCTTCTTGGGAATCTTGTAGTTCTTGCCGGCGTGCTTGATGTACGGTCCGAACCTCCCCTCCTTCACTTCGATGTCGTGCTCCGGGAAAGATGCTATTGCAGAAGAAACCTCCTGCCTGCGCTTTTCAAGTATCACTCCGGCGGCTTCCTCTTCCGTTACCGAATAAGGAGAAAGATTCCTGCCCAGCGAGTAGAACTTGCCGGCGTGCTTGATATACGGGCCGAAACGGCCGATGGCGGCTGTGATTTCACTCCCCTCGAAGGTGCCCACCTTACGGGGCAGGTCAAACAGCTTAAGCGCCTCCTCCAGGGTGAGCGTCTCAATAAGCTGTCCTTTCTTCATTCCCGCATACTGCTTGTCAGGGTCGTCGTTGGCTCCCTTCTGAACGATTGGACTGTAGCGGCCCATACGGGCGATAACGGGTTTGCCGGTGGCGGGGTCGGTGCCGATGACGCGCTCTGCGTGAGTATATTCCTTATTCTCCATCTTCTCGCGCACGGTGGCATGGAAGGGGCCGTAAAACTCTGCAATCACGTCGCTCCACACCTTGTCTCCCTTGGCTATTTCGTCGAAGTCTTCCTCTACCTTGGCGGTGAAATTATAGTCAAGGATGCCAGGAAAATTGGCTTCCAGATAGTCGGTTACCACCATTCCCACATTTTCGGGAAGAAGTTTCTTCTTTTCTTTGCCAATCTTCTCCACGGCTTTCGACTCCGTTATCCCGCCACCCTTGAGGGTCAGAATGGTGCAGACACGCTCGCTGCCCGGCACGTCTCCTCTCGACACATATCCCCGCTTGATGATGGTGGTTATGGTAGGAGAATAGGTGGACGGACGGCCGATGCCCAGCTCTTCCAACTTCTTGACCAGGGTGGCCTCGCTGTAGCGCTGGGGCCCCTGAGTGAGACGTTCGCGGGCCGTGATTTCCAGAGCCTGCATGGGCTGGCCCTCAACAAGGGCCGGCAGCGATGCCGCCAGGTTCTCTTCGGGCTCGTCGTCACGGCCCTCTATGTAGACCTTAAGGAAGCCGTCAAAGAGCACTTTCTCTGCCTCCAGGGTGAACTTTTCGGCAATCTTGTCTCCGGATATCTCTACTGTGGTCTTCTCTACCTTCGCATCGGCCATCTGGCTGGCGATGGTGCGTTTCCAGATAAGTTCGTAGAGTTTTTTCTCTGCCACGGAACCCTCTATCACGGTGTTCTGGATGTAGGTGGGACGGATGGCCTCGTGCGCCTCCTGAGCCCCTTTGCTCTTGGTCTTGTACTGCCGTACCTTGGAATATTCGGCACCGAAATGCTCTGTGATGAACGCCTTGGCGGTATTGATGGCCAGTGAAGAGAGGTTCACCGAGTCGGTACGCATATAGGTGATGAGGCCCCGTTCGTACAGGCCCTGGGCAACCTGCATCGTTGCGCTGACGCTGAAGCCCAGTTTGCGGGCGGCTTCCTGCTGCAGCACGCTGGTGGTAAACGGTGCGGCCGGAGACTTGACACCGTCTTTGGTCTCAATGCCGCTCACAGCAAAATTGCAGCCGATGCACGTTTCCAGGAAGACCTTCGAAGATGCCTCGTCTGCAAACTTCTTGTCCAGGGAACCGTGCAGGTGGCTGCGGCTGCCCTTGGCGGTAAAGGTGCCCTCCACTTTGAAATAAGGTTTGTTGTCATAGGCGGCTATTTCACGTTCACGGTCCACTATTAGCCTTACTGCCACCGACTGTACGCGGCCGGCGGAGAGGTTGCCCTGCACTTTGCGCCAGAGGATGGGCGAGAGCTCAAAGCCCACCAGACGGTCCAGGACGCGGCGGGCCTGCTGCGCCATGACCAGATCCATATCTATGTCGCGCGGGTGCTGCAACGCCTCAAGAATTGCGGGTTTTGTGATTTCGTGAAAGGCTATGCGCTTGGTATTGCTCTTGTCAAGCTTGAGTGAATCAAAGATATGCCAGGCGATGGCCTCTCCCTCGCGGTCTTCATCGGATGCGAGCCAAACCATTGAGGATTTGTCTGCCTGCTTTTTCAAATCGGCCACGACCTTTTTTTTGTCGGGCGACACTTCGTACTTGGGAGCGAACCCGTGCTCCACATCAATCCCGTCATTGTTCTTGGGCAAGTCACGGATGTGTCCGTAACTGGATTTCACCACATACCCTTCTCCCAGGAACTTCTCAATAGTCTTGGCCTTG
>CACYEB010000194.1 GCA_902773305.1 uncultured Bacteroidia bacterium | reverse complement strand
TGCCGTAGGATATACTATTATAGTTGTTGCAGTCGGCCATGTCAACAGAGCCGCCTATATTGTAATAGCCAAATGAACCTGCCTCCGCCCGGATGGAGGTCGAAAACGTTTTTACGTTTTCTTCCCTGGCCCAGATGCGGCCCGAGAGGTCAGAATCGCCGGTGGAGCCCTGGGCGGGGGCGTTGACGCGACCCTTGGTCACTATGTTGATGGCCCCCACCAGCGCCGATGTGCCGAATACGCGGGCGGCGGGGCCCTCCACTATTTCTATGTGGTCCACGTCACTCAGATTTACGGGAAAGTCAAATGAGTTGTGGCCGGTCTGGGGGTCGGTGATGTTTATGCCGTTGAGCAGCACCGCGACCTGATTGTAGGTGCCGCCCCTCATACTGATGTCGGTCTGCACTCCGAAGCCTCCTCTCTGGCGAACATCGACCCCGGCGGCATATTTCAGCAGGTCGTTTACGGTCTCCACCGGGGCGGAGGCTATCGCCACGCTGTCCAGCAGTGTCACAGTGCGGGCGGCAGCGTGCAGCGATACCGGCACCCTGGAGGCAGTCACTGCCACTGAATCAATTGAATAGGTTTGCTCTTCAGGCTCCGCCTGGGCGGCAGAGCGCGGACTCCACAACGTTGCCATAAGTGCGGCAACGATAAAAACCATCACCTTTTTCATAACGGAGCGCGAAGGTACAAAAATTAGCGCAACAAATGGTCGGCACTCTGCAGGAGTTTTGTCTTGAGAAGGGGAGGGTAGTCGGGGTGGCTGTCAAGAAAACGGCGTACTTCGGCAGCGGCTTCGGGACTGTCGTGACCGTCCAGCAGGGCATTGCACCAGTTCTTAGGGAAGAAGATGTCTCCGGTGCGCTGGATCTCCTGCAATTCTTCAAGGGCGGGGAGTATATATTTCACCGCTTTCCCTTGGCGCAGAGGGTGGTTCAGAAGGGCCAGGGCCTGCTCTGCCCAGGGTTCCACACTACGGCCGACGGGCTCCATCAGCTTGGCAAACACCGAGTCACGTACGGCTTCATCCGGGGCAGCGGCAGAATAAATGAACAGGAACTCCCGCATCGTATCCGGATTTTCTATCCGCGAAGCCATAAGTTCGCGTATCTGCCCATACCGCTCGGGGAGCCGCACCGCCAGTTCGTAGGAGAGTGTCATTTGGTCGCGGATACCAAGCGGCAGAGACTCAAAGCCATCGTTCTTTAAAAGCGAATTCCAGAGCAGCGCGGCCGTCTCCCTGCTGCGGAATACACCAAAAAGAGATCTGAGCGCGGTGAGACGGATGTCGGCAGATGCATCCCTGTTGCGGGCTTGTTTGAGCAGGATGGCCTCGGGTTCTGCAGCGTTTGCAAGCGGGCCGTGTTTGGCAAGTGTGCCAAGATACGAGGCGGCAGCGGCTGCCACAAGGGGATCACGCTCGGCATCCAGAAGGCGCTCAAGAGCCCCCAGAAACCTTGTCGGCTCTATCGTTCCGCCCAGAAAATTTTCGTACAGGGTCGCCAGCAGGCTTATTCGGGCTTCCGGAGCCTGAAGGCTTGTGAGCGACTCCAAGGCAGAGCCGGCAGCCTCGCCTTCCAAACGGAAACAGCCGTAAGAAAGGGCATCCAGATTGGGCAGCAATACGATAGGATAGTCTTTCCTGCGGTTGGATACAACAGCTCCCCCGTCCAGCCAGACGGTGTCAACGGGATGGCCTGCCGCATCGAAAACGGTTATGGCCTGGGGCCAGATGCGGCCAAGATCCATAGGGTCCTTTTGGGTTACAGTCAGGCAGCCTTCGCTCAGGGAGCATCCTATTTCGGGCATCCCGGCTTCTTCTACCCACACCCGGCTCCACGAGGCAAGGTCCTTGTCTGTGTACTTGTCCAGGATGGAAATCAAATCGTTCCAGTCTGCATTGGAATAGAGATACTTGCCCAGATACTCCTGAATGCCTTTGCGGAAGGCCTCCGCACCCAGCATGTCGGCCAGCAGACGCATAACCACCGGGGCCTTGTCATACACTATGTTGCCATATATCAGGCCGGCGTCTTTAAGGTTGTCCAGCGGGCGGCGGATGGCGTTGGTGCCCAGGGTGCGGTCCTCTGCGTAAGCTGGGATATTGAAGCCTCGGAACTCGCGCAGCGGGTTGTTCACATCCGGAAAGATCGGGGCTGCAATCTGCGCTGCAAAATAATTGGCAAAAACCTCCTTGGTCCACACATCGTTGAACCATTTCATCGTCACCGCATCGCCGAACCACAGGTGGGAGGTCTCGTGGGCAATGAGTTCCGTGCGCCGCAACTGCTCGGAGGTGGTCGGCGAGGGGCCGAGGAACATCAGCCGCTCGTTGTAGAGGATGGCCCCCGGGTGCTCCATACCCCCGAACTGGAAGCC
>CACYEB010000193.1 GCA_902773305.1 uncultured Bacteroidia bacterium | reverse complement strand
GTGGTACTGCAGGTTCGTGGGGAAAGAATCACCATTACAGACAGAGGCCCCGGTCTCAAAGAAGGAAACGCGCTCTGGGGGCACGGCCTGGGACTTGTCATTACCCGTGAACTGCTGGACAAGCTGGGCGCCTCCATCCAGATGCATAACCGGCCGGAAGGCGGCCTTGAAATAACGATTGACCTATGATAAATCTCCTTCTCATCGAAGATTCCGCCGTGTTTGTAATGGGGCTGAAGCTTGCGCTGGGCGCTGATCCGGTCTCTTTCTGTGTCGAATCGGTGGCTTCGCCCAAAGCTGCCGTAGCCTACCTCAACGCCCATCCCGCTACCGACATTGCCGTAGTGGACATAACGCTGGAGGCCGAAACCGACGGGCTGGACTTACTTGACATTCTCCGCAAATCCTTTCCCACGTTAAAGACGATGGTGCTCTCCCACTATAAGAATCCATCCTACATCCTGAAAGCCATCACCTCCGGCGCCTGCGCTTATCTGGCCAAGGACTCCTCGCCCGAATCCATCGTCAGGGCCATTGGCGACGTGGCCGCCGGCAAGTGCCTTTTCTTTGGAGAAACCATAGAGTCTGAAAGGATTCTCCGTCTTTTCGGCGGCCGGGAAAACCTTGAAACACGGAAACCGCTGGGACTCACGCCGCGGGAACTTGAAGTGCTGCAACTGACATCTTCAGGATACAGCAATGCCCAGATTGCATCGGCCCTGGAAATATCGGTCAATACCGTAGACAGCTATAAGGAGCGCATCAAAAGCAGATTCGGCCTGGACAGCATCATCGAATGCGTCGCCACCGCCGCAGCCAGGGGGATAGTTACCGTCTGACCGGCCCTGCCGGGGCCTTCAGGCAGCGGACAAGGTCGTCCAGGCTGCCCGTAATTCCGTCGAACAGTTTATACATCAACTCCGGCTCCACCATTTCGGGGATATACGCTATGACGCGCTTGCCCGCACCCGCCATCCATCCCGCCTCGGTGTGCGCGCTGCGGCCGCAGGGAAGCACCAGCACGCAGACCTCGGCCCATTCCAAGGCTTCCAGGTCGGCAGAAAACTGCCGTTCCGCCTTGGGGTGGTGCAAGCCTTCGGCATACTGCCCGAAGGACCAGTCAAGGGCGTTTTCGTCGATATCGGTCCATCTGAAACCGTTGCCGCCGTGAGGCGGATTGCGGAAATCATACACTTCGTGGCCAGCCGCCCTGAGGCGGCTCACCACTTCGGTATAATAAGGATTCCTCCAGCTGGAGGCCACGTAGATTCTGGCCATACAGCCGCCTACTTAGGCATCTGTGCGCCGTAATTCTTGACTTTTCCGAAAAGATCCTTGGCCTTCTCCCAGGGATACTTGTTGCAGTACATACTGGGACGTACGATTTCAGACCCCTGCTGGTTAAGCCCGAACAGGCGGTTGACCTGGTTTGCCGCAGAGTTGGGATTGTAGCTCTGCGACTGTATTATCTTCAAAGACATAAAGCCTTCGAGATATGACTGGTCGATGGCCTGTATGAAAGCATCGTTGCCTTCGGGCATCTCGACATTGCCTTCATATTTGGGTCCGATTTGCTCCGCCTCTTCTATCCTTGCAGCAGGCACCGAAATGGTCGCAGCACCTGACGATGCAAGTTCCAGGTCACGGCGGTTAGCGAAATAATAGTTATCGTAGAGGTTGCTGATCTTCTCTTTCTCCATCGCAGCATTTGACTCGTAGAATACACGTTCAACTGCGCAGTTGCTGTTGCAGCCGAAGATATTGTTGTGGCAATTGATTGTGCGGATGCCGTTCATGAAGCGGAATCCCTGGCCCATATCTTCGAACCCCTTGGTGCGGGTCCACGTAAACAGCACTGTGTTGTGATGGAAATCGAAGGAAACGGACGGTATGTCGGCGTCCTTGACATTGCCCTTCACCTGGCAGGCTGCATAGCGGCAAGCGATAAAGATATTGTTGCACACTTCAATGTGACCTTTGCCCATCAGGGCGGAGATACCATAATCGCGGCAATTGACAAATATGCAGTTTGAAATGCGGACGTTGCCTTCCACATCCATATGCAGACCGTACTGGTCGCCACTGAGATAACCTTCCGTCGGGCACTGGGGGCTTGCGTCAGGTTCCAGGAAACGGCCGGTAAGCACACCCTCGTTGGGCGTTCCGGTTATCTCCAGATCCACGTTGGCGACGCAATACCTGTTATTCTCGCCAAGGTCGAAGACCAGGCCGTCTATCACGACCGTCCCTACGGGACCGGTATATCCGTAAGGCCTCCTGGCATTAAAGTTAAACAGCGGAGCTATGAACTTCTGGTCTGTAGGCTGAAGTTTGGTCACGTGCTTGATCACATCGCGCTCGCTGAAGTCGGTGGAGTAACCGCCGTATATGCTGATGAATTTGCCCCTGTCCTTTTCCTGGGTGGCATTGCCGAAACGGCCGCACTCAATGTAGCCGCGGTCGAGATTGCCAAGGTAATTGCCCTCCGCCACGAGGATTACGTCATTTTCCTCTGCCGCATCGATGGCTTTCTGCAAATCTTTCATGGCTGAAGATGCAGACAGGCCGTCGGCGCGTGCAGAACCGGTGGTTGCGCTCACGTAGAACGTTTTGCCCTTGGCGGCGGGAACGGCAGATGAAACCACGCTCTTCACGACATTCGAAGATGAAGAAGACGATGATGACTTGGAGTCTGTGCTCGTCCCGGTCGCACTCTCTACAGTGCTTTTGAGTGCATTCTCGGCCTTCTCTTTCAGGCTCTTGAGATTGAGTTGTGCATCGGCTGTAAAGCAAGCCGCAAGCAGGAGCATTACAAATGCTGCGATTCTGTTGGTTTTCATAATCGTTACTTGTTATTTACACAAATATAATAAATGCTTTGATTAAATCAAACGACGGAGCCTTGCTTCCGTCTCCCTCTAGCCAAGGGAACCACCCAGGAGCCGGACCAGCCAGTTGCGCAGGCGGCGGCGGAGGGTCCAGCGGCCAACCTCGTCGAGGGTGATCTCGCGGCAGCGGGTTTCGATGTCTCTGCGGTAAGTGTCCGCTGCAGCCTTTGTAACCCGCTCGTCGTATATTATCGCAAGATCCTCATAATTCAAGAAGAAACTCAGGTTGTCCATATTGGCGCTGCCGATAATCATCAGGTAATCGTCTGACAGATACTGCTTGGTATGGTTCATATTGCCCTGCCACTCAAAGATCCGGATTCCCGCGTCAAGAAGTTCACTGTACATAGATTCGTCCATACACTTTTCCAGTGCCACGTCGTTGTTTGCCGGCACGATCCAGCGTACGTCCACACCCCTGGCTGCGGCATCCTTGAGCGCTTTCAGTGTCGAGAATGGCGGCGGGGTATATGGATTGTAAAACCAGAAATAATCCCTGGCCTGCCCGATCACCCATTCAAAACAGTTCCGGATGGGCAACAGATGGTCTATAGGGCTGTCGTACACTACCTGCACGGTGACGTCACGGAACTGTTCCAGATAAGGGACGGTATCCCGGAGGGCCCTCTCTGCCAGGTCTGCTGCCACATTCAGTCCGGCCGACTGCGGTGCCGCAATATCCAGGGTCGCCTTATAGACCCGGGTCAGATGCTCTACGGCCGGTCCCGTGATGCGCACGTCGGCATCCCGCCAGTGGCAGTAATAATCGTCGGTAAGATTGCGGCCGCCCAGATAGCCTGTATGGCCGTCCACCAGAAGTATCTTCCGGTGGTCCCGGTTGACACCCGGCGTAACATCTACGTCGGGGGGCGGCGGTGAACTGAACAGGTAGAATGACACAATATCTCCCAGAATATGTAACAGGGAGTCCCGGTCGGCAACGGAATTGGCCGTCTTGTCTATTATGACCCGTACATCTGCGCCCCTTGCGGCCTTATCCTTCAGGATACCGGCCATAACGGTGCCCACGGAATCGGGAGAAAACATATAATGCTCCAGATAGACCGACGCCACCGCCCGCGCCAGGTCGTCGTTCATCACCGTCCATTTATCGGAATTGCCGGGCAGCAGGGACAATGTGTTTCCCACGGTGGGTTCCAGCCCAGTGTCCTTTTCCATCAGCAGGGCAAGTTGCTGATATCCGGTCCTGACCCCGGCATAGACCACCGTATCGGGCTCCTCCGGAATATACGACCGGTAGAGCAGGGCACGATAGCCGCACCCCTGCAGCATCAGAAGCAGGGACACGGAAAACAGATATGTAAAGCGTCTCCTCATTTGTAGTTTTTCACCGCCTCCCTCACGGAGCCATAGCGCAGCAGCATCTGCCGGGCGTGTTCATAATCACCGTCTCCGGTTTCGTCCATTATCATCCGCGTGCCGCGGTCCACCAGCTTGCTGTTGGTAAGTTGCATATCCACCATATGACTGCCTTTGACGTGTCCCAGACGTATCATCACGGCCGTTGAAATCATATTCAGGATGAGTTTGGTGGCGGTGCCCGATTTCATCCGGGTGCTGCCGGTCACGAACTCCGGCCCCACCACCGCCACTATTGGTATATCGGCCACGGCTGCCACGGCGGCATCTTCGTTGCAAGTGATGCAGCAGGTCAGTGATCCGGCCTTTTTTGCCGCCTTCAGGGCACCCAGTACATACGGAGCGCCACCGGAGGCGGTAATGCCGACCACCGTGTCATCTTCTCCGGGGTTATACGCCAGAATGTCCCGGCACCCCTGTGCGCCGTCGTCTTCCGCACCTTCTACAGCATCGCGGATGGCGCCGTCGCCGCCGGCGATAATTCCGATAAATTTGCCGGGGACACCGTAGGTCGGAGGTATTTCGGAAGCGTCGGTTATGCCGATGCGGCCGCTTGTGCCGGCTCCCATATAAAATACACGCCCGCCCCGGCGCATCCTTTCGGTGATGCCCTCAACGGCGTCGGCTATCCGCGGGATGGCCCGTCCGACCGCTTCCGGCACCAGACGGTCTTCACGGTTCATCGCGCCCAGCAATTCTTCTGTCGACATCTTGTCCAGGGCACTGTAATTGGAATCTTGCTCTGTCGTTTTCATTGTGCCTTGATCTTGGCGGCATCCCTGTCATAATAAAACCGTCTGGCCACTATCAGGGCCACGCTGGACAAAGCCCAGACGCCGCCCAGCAG
>CACYEB010000192.1 GCA_902773305.1 uncultured Bacteroidia bacterium | reverse complement strand
GGCGGTGATGAACAGTCCGAAACTCTCGGTCTTGTACATCAGCTTGGGATCCTTCTGCTCGTAGCTGGCGTTCTGGACAGACTGCTTGAGATCGTCCATATCGCGAAGGTGGTTCTTCCAGTATTCGTCTATCACGCGCAGCGTCACGGTCTTGTACACAGAGCGGACAAGCTCCTTGCCCTTGGTCTCGTAGGCCTTGCGAAGGTCAATCAGCACATTGAAAGCCTTGCGGCCGTCGGTGATGGGCAGGGCGATGTTCTGGTAGAACATCCGCTTTTTCTCATATACATAATTGATGATGGGCCACGCCTGGGTGATGAGAGTGTCGTTGCGGCGCTGCTGGGTGGCTGCAAGGTCCTCCCTCAGGCGGTCGGCGAGATCGTTTTTGCGGGCGCGGTCGTAGAACTCCTCATCGAAAGTGATATCCACGCCAAGCTGCTCCAGAAGCATCTCCTTGAAACCTTCGTAGCCCAAGTCGCGGTACTTGTCCACCAGGATGTCGCAGTAATCGGTGGCCATATTCAGCACATCCACGTCGATACGCTCTCCGGTGAGGGCGCTGCGGCGTTTGGTATAAACCACCTCGCGCTGCGAATTCATAACATCGTCGTATTCCACAAGGTTCTTGCGGATGCCGAAATTGTTCTCCTCGACCTTGCGCTGGGCCCGTTCGATGCTGCTGGAAAGCATCTTGTTCTGGAGAGCCTCGCCCTCCTGCATACCCATACTGTCCACGATGCGGGCGATGCGGTCGCCGCCGAACAGACGCATAAGATTGTCTTCAAGCGAAATGAAGAAAATGGAACTGCCCGGGTCTCCCTGACGTCCGGCACGGCCGCGCAACTGGCGGTCCACACGGCGGCTGTCGTGCCTTTCGGTACCGATGATGGCCAGACCGCCTGCGGCGCGTACCTCATCGGTAAGCTTGATATCGGTACCACGGCCCGCCATATTGGTGGCGATGGTCACGGTGCCCCTTTCGCCGGCGTGGGCGACAACCTCAGCCTCGCGGGCGTGCTGCTTGGCGTTGAGCACCTGATGCTTTATGCCGCGCATCTTGAGCATACGGCTGAGCAACTCGGAAATCTCGACCGAGGTGGTGCCGACCAGCACGGGGCGGCCCTTGGCCACCAGGTCCTCTATCATCGCGATGACGGCGTTGTATTTATCCTTTTTGGTCTTGTAGATGAGGTCATCCTGGTCTATGCGGATCACCGGACGGTTGGTGGGGATTACCACTACGTCCAGTTTGTAAATCTGCCAGAACTCTCCGGCCTCCGTCTCGGCCGTACCGGTCATACCGGACAGCTTGTGGTACATTCTGAAATAGTTCTGCAGGGTGATGGTCGCAAACGTCTGCGTCTCGGCCTCTACCTTGACGTTCTCCTTGGCCTCTACCGCCTGGTGCAGACCGTCGCTCCAGCGGCGGCCCTCCATGATACGGCCCGTCTGCTCGTCCACGATCTTGACCTTGCCCTCTATAATCACATAGTCCACATCCCTCTCGAACATAGCGTAGGCTTTGAGCAGCTGACTCACGATGTGCATACGCTCGGCCTTGAGGGAGTAGTTGGCGTAGAGCTCGTCTTTTTTCGCCTTTTTCTCGTCTTCGCTCAGGCCCGGATTGTGGTCTATGCCGGCGACAGAGTCGCCCAGTCGGGGCATCAGGAAGAATTCGGGGTCGCCCACGGCCTCTGCAAGCACGTCGTTGCCCCTGTCGGTGAGCTCTACGCTGCGCTGCTGCTCGTCTATCACAAAATAGAGGTCATTGGTGATGATGCGCTGCTCCAGGTCCTTTTCGGTGAAGGAATCGCGGATTATCTTGCTCTGCACCTCCTGCAGGATGACCTTGATGCCCGGTTCGCTCAGATACTTGATGAGCGGACCGTACTTGGGCAGACCCTTGAAGGCCTTGAGCAGTTTGATTTCGCCCTCGTCCTTGATGCGGCCTTCGGCGATGAGCTTCTTGGCATCGTTCAGGAACTGGTTCACTATCTGGCGCTGGGCGCTGTAGAGCTTCTCTACGTAGGGCTTGTATTCGGTGAAGGTCTGGTCGGACGTCGAACGCTGCACCTGGCCCGAAATGATGAGCGGGGTGCGGGCGTCGTCGATGAGCACGGAGTCGACCTCGTCGACAATCGCGAAGTGATGCTTGCGCTGGACAAGGTCGCTGGGACTGATGGCCATATTGTCGCGCAGGTAGTCAAAGCCGAACTCATTGTTGGTACCGAAGGTGATGTCGGCCTGATATGCCTTCTTGCGCCCCTCGCTGTTGGGGTCGTGCTTGTCTATGCAATCTACCCTGAGGCCGTGGAACTGATACAGCGGACCCATCCACTCGCAGTCACGCTTGGCCAGATAGTCGTTGACAGTGACCACGTGTACGCCTTTGCCGCCCAGGGCGTTGAGGAATACCGGCAGGGTGGCCACCAGGGTCTTGCCCTCGCCGGTCGCCATCTCGGCAATCTTGCCCTGATGCAGCACGATGCCGCCTATGAGCTGCACGTCGTAGTGCACCATATCCCACGTGGTGGGGTTGCCGCCGGCCAGCCAGGTGTTTCTCCACACGGCATAGTCGCCCTCTATGTTCACAAAGTCGTGACTGGTACTCAGCTCGCGGTCGGCGTCGGTGGCCCTGACACGGATGGTCGCATTCTCCTTGAAGCGCCGGGCGGTCGATTTCATAATTGCGAACGCCTTGGGCAGGGCATCGTCCAGAGCCTTCTCCAACTCGACGTCTATATCCTTGACAAGCTTGTCCAGCTGGGTCGCCAGCCGCTCCTTCTCGCTGACGCTGATTTCCACGTCGGAGAGCTTCTCGCGTATCGAGGCCGCCTCCTCTTCCATCTGCGCCGTGCGGGAGGCTATCTGTGCCTTCAGCTTCTGGCACTCGTCGCGAAGGTCGTCGTCGCCGAGGCGGTCTATATTCTCGTATTCGGCCAGGATCTGCTTTAGAACGGGATTCAACTGCCTGAGATCCCTGTCAGCCTTGGAACCGAAAAGTTTCTTTAAGAAATTTGCCATATATGTCTGGTTATACCGTATTCAATCAAAATAAAGGTGACACATTGTCAGAATGCGCCACCTTTACTTGCAGTAAAAATAGCCCTGACGGGAAGTTTTACTCGTCTTTAACGATTGCGCCCATAGGGCATACGTCTGCACAAGCACCGCACTCTGCGCACAGATCGGGGTCTATGCTGTAGATGTCACCTGCCGAAATGGCGCCTACGGCGCATTCGTCGATGCAGGTACCGCAAGCGGCGCAATCTTCTGTAATCTTGTAAGCCATAGTGTTAGTTTTATAGTTTCTTAGAAATTACAAAGTAAAGCATTTTTCTCAAAAATATTGCCAAATAATGATATCTTTGTCTTGAAAAAGATACGGGACATGAAACTGGGAATATACATATCATTGCTGGCAGCGTTGCTCTCTTTCCCTATGGCAGAGTGCCTTGCCCAGGGCGAAGACACCCGCCCCGAAGAAGAGGTGGTGTCGTTCGAAGAGAAGGTGCACGATTTCGGCGACCTGCTCCTGAGCGACAAGAGCGTCAGCTGCAAGTTCCGTTTCAAGAATATCGGCAAAAAACCGATCGTGGTGCACAATGTGGTCTCGAGTTGCGGCTGTACGGTGCCCACCTGGACCAAAGAGCCGGTGAAACCGGGCGGAACGGGGACCATAGAAGTCACATATAAAAACGACCAGGGTCCGTATCCCTTCAGTAAATCTATCACTGCGTACATTTCGGGTATAAACCGCCCCGTAGTGCTCCATATCAAGGGCGTGGTTTACAGCAAGAAGATGACGCTCAAGGAGATGTACACGCACACCATCGGCGGTGTGCTGGGTATGCGCGAGACTGCGCTGCTGCTGGGCAATATGTATCAGGGCAAGGAGCGCAGGGATGCCACCTCCATCGCCAACCTGGGCAAGAAACCCGTCAAGGTTGAGGTTGTGAGCGAAGATCCCGCCCTTTCGGTGACAGTCCTGCCCAATCCCATCCCCGCCGGCACCAAAGCCTCCCTCTCTTACACCGTGAATACTGCAAAGGGAGAGAAGAAGTGGGGCAACAGCGAATACTGGGCATCGTTTATCCTGAACGGCGAGCCGGCGCAGGAGAAGATAAAAGTGCAGGCGACCATCGCCGAGTGTTTTGACGGTTATACCCAG
>CACYEB010000191.1 GCA_902773305.1 uncultured Bacteroidia bacterium | reverse complement strand
GGGATATGCCCGCTCACCACCGGCAAATCGAGGGTTACCTTGCCCAGCAGCGGAAGCAGATATCCGCTGCTGTCGCAGTAGAAACCACCGGAAGTGGTCATAAACCGTACCACGGGATTACGCTGCGTCACCTCAAGGGTGAGCGTAGAAGGGCATTTTATATATGCCTCCGCCTTGCATACCGCACTGGAGAGGCACAACTTCCGTTCTATGGCATAGGTGTCTATCTCGCCTGTCCGGACTCCGACGGCATCGCTTTCCACCATACCCGCCACCTCGTCTTCCGATATGAAGTTCTGGACCTGGGGATTGGTGATAATCACATCGATGTGGCCGCACCGTTCCAGCCCGGCCTGCTGCCTGGCATAGCGGCCGGCGCACCAGAAGTATCCGCTGAATATGGCGCATACAACCACCGAACCCAGTATGACGAGAATCTTCTTGAACATCGTTTTACCTGCTCTTCAGATATTCTTCTATTTTTGGTACGAACCTGTCTATATCGCCGGCACCGAACGTAACGAGGCAGTCGATATCCCTGTTTTTAATGGTATCCATCAACGCATCCTTCTCCACCAGCACTTTGTCTTTGATGGTGACTTTGTCCAGAATCATCTCGGAGTTCACCCCCTCTATGGGCAGTTCGCGTGCCGGGTATATCGGGAGCATAATCAGACTGTCCAGTTTGCTGAGCGCTGCGGCGAATCCGTCTGCGAAATCGCGTGTGCGGGTATAAAGGTGAGGCTGGAAGATACCGCATATCTTGCGTCCCGCAAAGATTTCGCGTATCGCGCTTATGGCGGTGGAAATCTCGTTGGGATGATGGGCATAGTCGTCTATATAGGCGGTCTGCGGGGTGTTGACGTGGATGTCAAACCGGCGTTCCACACCGCTGAAAGTTTCCAGAGCCCGCTTTATCTTGTCGGGCTGCACCCCATAGAGCAGAGCGATGGCCGAAGCCGCGACGGCGTTCTCTACATTGACCCATCCGGGAATGCCCACCCTGCAGCCGGCTGTCTTTCCGCCAGGATAGTTGAGCGTGAATGAGAAATAACCGCCGGGCAGCGCCACTATGTCGCTGGCGTAAAAGTCGCAGGGTTTGTCGTAGGAGTAGCGCAGGATCCGGGCCCTTACACCGTCGGTGCGCAAGTCAACCCCCTCCTTGACCACTATATATCCATCGGGGACGACCTGCGAGGCGAATTCCCTGAACGCTTCCTTGACGGCGTCGTGGGTGCCGTAGATGTCCAGATGGTCGGCGTCAGTGGCGGTAATCACCGCAATCTTCGGGTGCAACTGCAAAAATGAGCGGTCATATTCATCGGCTTCGGCCACCAGCGCCTGTCCGCGGCTCATAAGCAGGTTGGTGTGGTAATTCTTGGAGATTCCCCCCAGGAAGGCCGTGCAGCCATCTTCGGTGCTTGATGTAAAAATGTGGGCCGTAAGGGTTGAGGTGGTGGTTTTGCCGTGGGTGCCGGAAATCGCCAGGCAATCCTTGTCGCCGGCAATCTGGCCGAGGGCACGGGAGCGCTTGCACATACTGTAGCCCTGACTGCGGACATATTCCATCTCTGCCAGGTCTGCGGGGATTGCAGGGGTATAAATCACGAATGTCTTCTCTACGTTGATGGGAACCAGGTCTGGCCGGTCTTCGTAGTGGATCTGTATCCCTTCGCTCTCCAGTTCGGCTGTGAGGTGCGAGGGAGTGCGGTCGTAACCCGAGACATTCTTTCCGATATATTTGAAGTAGCGGGCCAGGGCACTCATCCCGATGCCGCCGATACCTATAAAATAATAATTCTCGTACATAACTACTATTTGCAAATTTTCAAAACCTCGTCAGCTATATCCTTTGCCGCTCTCTTTTTGCCAAGTTTGAGTATTTCGCGTTCCATGGAGGCAATCCGGTCGTGGTCGGCCAGCAGCGCCTCGGCAGTGTCCATCAGTTTTTCGCGGGCGTCGGCATCCAGCACCATCATAGCGGCTCCCTTGTCCACCAGGGCCATCGCGTTGTGTCGCTGGTGGTCTTCGGCCACAATGGGACTAGGCACAAATATGGTAGCCTTGCCCTCTACGCACAACTCGGAGATTGTACCAGCACCGGC
>CACYEB010000190.1 GCA_902773305.1 uncultured Bacteroidia bacterium | reverse complement strand
CTTTTTGGTAACCTTGACGTACACCACCGAACGGACTGCCATTTCGGCAGCATCACAGAAATCGGTATTTGAAGATACGGCAGGGGCAGCAGCCCTCGCCTGGTCCCGTTCCCTGATCTGACGCTCCTTTATCTGCTCCGCCTCCCATCTATCATCGTTCTCTTGTTCAGCAAGTTGAGTTTTATACGCATTCCAAGCCAGAAAAGCCACGGCTGCAGTAATGAGGATACCCCATAACCATTTTAAAAATGTCTTCATAAAGTTTGTTTTAAATTTGTTGACAAATCGCTCAAATTATATGCCACATATTTTGACTTTTGAAGTGGAAAATTTCTATATTTGTGAAAATTAAGTGAAAAATATTCCAGTATGAAATTCATAGCATCCAGCACCCAGCTTTTAATCGGCCTGAACTCCGTGTCAAAGGTTATCTCCGGCAAGCCGGCCCTGGCCATCCTCGACAACTATCTGTTTGATCTCAAGGGCAATACCCTGTCGGTCACCGCTTCCAACGGCGAGACTACCCTCCGTACCGACATCAACATAGAGAAAGTTTTCGAAGACGGCCAGATCACCGTTCCTGCAAGATTGTTCACCGATTCGCTGCGCTCGCTTCCCGATCAGCCCCTCACTTTTGCAACCGACCTCAACTCGTCCCTGATCATCACCTGGGCCAGCGGTGCCTCCAAGATTCCGTTCCATCCGGCAGCGGATTATCCGGCACTTCCGGTGATAGGCGAAGAGTTCAATACCGTTTCCATCGGCGCCGAGGCCCTGATGAACGGCATCAGCGACACCATCTATGCCACCGCAGAAGAGGAGTTGCGCCCCGTGATGAACGGCATTTTCTTCGATATGGGAGACGATTCCCTGTCGATGGTCGCATCGGATGCCCACAAACTGGTCCGCTATACCCTGAACGAGATCAAGTGCCCCGCACCCTGCTCGTTCATCCTTCATAAAAAACCCGCCGCAATCCTCAAGAGCATCCTGGCCAAGGTAGAGGATGACGTGGTCATCAAGTTTGACAAGCGCAACGCTTTCTTCTCTTTCGGCGAGACGCTGCTCGTGTGCAGGCTGATAGACGGCAACTACCCCGCATACAAATCCATCCTGCCCAAGAACAACCCCAACAAGATGATCATCAACCGCGCCGAACTCCTGGGTGCAGTGCGCCGCGTGGCCGTCTATTCAAACCAGGCCACCAGCCACGTTGTGCTCAAGATAGGCACCGGCGAACTCACCATCTCCGGCGAAGATACCGGTTTTTCCACATCGGCCTACGAGCGCCTCTCGTGCGAATACGACGGCTCTCCCCTTGAAATCGGCTTCAAAGCCCCGTTCCTGGCAGATATCCTGAACAATTTCTGCTTCGAGAACGTTTGCATCCAGATGGCCGACAACTGCCGTCCCGCCCTTATCGTCTCCGCCGACGGCAACAATGCCACGGAAGATTTGAGTGCGCTGCTGATGCCCGTTATGGTTTAGTACCAAACCTGTTTTTTATGGATCTGAAACTTGTCAGGCCCCTGCTCTTTTTCGATATCGAGAGCACGGGGCTTAATGTTGCCACCGACCGCATCGTTGAGATATCTATGGTAAAGCTGATGCCCGACGGTACCCGCCAGGTAAAGACCCGCCGCGTTAATCCCACGATTCCCATCTCCAAAGAGGCACAGGCGGTACACGGCATAAGCGACGACGATGTCAAAGACGAACCGACCTTCGAGCAGCTTGCCAAGTCGATGCTCAAATGGATGGAGGGTTGCGACATCGCCGGTTACAACTCGCTCAATTTCGATATCCCAATGCTCACCGAAGAGTTTATGCGTGTCGGGCTGGACCCCAAATTCCGCGAACGCAACCTGGTGGATGTGCAAGTGATATTCTACAAGCACGAGCCCCGCACCCTCTCCGCGGCGTACAGGTTCTACTGCGGCAAGAACCTTGACGACGCCCACTCTGCAGAAGCCGACACACTGGCCACGCTGGAGGTGCTTGAGGCGCAGCTCGACCGCTACGACGACCTTAAGAACGATGTAGCGG
Source organism: uncultured Bacteroidia bacterium (assembly GCA_902773305.1). Taxonomy (GTDB): domain Bacteria; phylum Bacteroidota; class Bacteroidia; order Bacteroidales; family UBA932; genus Equibacterium. Next base: position 3,297 of record CACYEB010000190.1, on the reverse strand, counting down.
AACTCTCCAGATATACCTGCCGGGAAAAGATGCTCGACTATGCCGGGCGCTTTGTGATGAACGACCGCAACGTCCCGGTATTCAATTTTGGCAAGCACAAGGGCAAGCCGATAACGGAAGTCCTGGCCAAAGAGCCCAGCTACTACACCTGGATGATGGATGGTGAATTCACCCAGGACACCAAGAATATCCTTACCAAGATATACCTTGAAGCCAAATCGTCGCGATGAAGATAATAGTGGTAAAGAAGGGCGGCGGCTTTTACTTCAAGCCCGACAACACCCTCAACCATAACAACTCCGACTACTATTGCCCCGAAGGCGTCTCCACGCTGGAGGCAGTTCCCTGCATCTACACCCATATCATCAAGGCTGGCAAATGTGTCGCCGTGAGGTTCGCCGGCAGGTATTTCGACTCTTTCGCCTTCGGTTGCCTGCTTAACGACCGTACCGGTGCCGCCGACGCAGACATTGCAGCCGCCACCGACTTCACCTCCGTTTTGGATATGTCGTGGAGACCGCTGGAGTCCCTGCCGGAAGGTGGGTTCGGCATACTCGTAAACGGGCAGAGACGGTTTTGTGCAGAAAAAGGTATCGGCAGCGAAGTCTTCGAGCAGGCCATATGCTCCGTTACCCGTCGCTGTTCACTCAGGATAGGTGACATCGTGGCCGTCGAACTGGGGTCTGCAGCAGAAGTGAAGGCGGGAGATACCGTCACGCTGGAGACACCGGGCTCACGGACCGACATCAGGATATTCTAATTCTTACAGTATTCAGCGGCGCTCCTGGCGGCAAGGGCTCCCGTAGAGAACGCTATCTGCAGATTGTAACCTCCTGTATCGCCGTCAATGTCAATCACTTCACCGGCAAAGTACAGACCGGGCGCGTTGCGGCTGGACATAGTGCGCGACACAAGTTCGTCCAGACTGACGCCGCCGGCAGTGACCACAGCCCTGCGGTAGCCCACATACCCCGTAATGTTAAACCGCCAGTCTTTCATTACAGAAGCCAGATTGTCCATCGTAAGCCGGTTACCCTCGGCAAACGGGGCCGTCAGTGCCTGCGGCATAAACCCTCGCAGCAGGCGGCGTACCTTTTTATCAAAATTGGCACCCGTGACGTCTTCCTGACGTATCGCCTGCAAGACCCTCTCACGGAGCCTCTCCAGCGGGACTGCCGGTTTCAGGTCAATTGAAACGCTCACCTTGTCGCCGTTCAGCAGCGCCCATACCGCCTTGCGTGACAGTTTGAATCCGACAGGCCCCTCGATACCGCCGTCGGTAAACTGCAGGTCTCCGAATTCGCTGGCGGCAAAATCGCGGCCGACGGTAAGGCTTGCCGTTACGTTTATCAGTTCTATGCCCACCAGTCTGGTATCGTAGTGTTCCGGGACCAGCGCTGTGAGCGAAGGGAATGTCCGCTGTATGGTGTGACCGAAGCCCCTTGCGATATCGTACCCGGCACCGGTGCTGCCGGTGGCCGGATATGAAAGGCCACCGGTGGCCACTATCACGGCACGGGAAATGATGCTCTCCTGGGAGAGCCGCCGGCCGCTCTCCCTGATGTATTCCGTAACGAAAAGATTGTCGGGGGTTTTTATCACCCTGCCGGCATCGCAGCAGAACTCGGTCTTGATTTTCAACCCGGATATCCGCCGTGCAAGGGCATCTACCACCGTTGCGGCGTTCATCGACTTGGGGAAGACCCGGTCGTCACGGGTAAGAACCGTCTCCACCCCGATAGACTCGAAGAAATCAACGGTGTCAATATTGGAAAAGGCATAGAACGCGGGTTTCAGGAATGCCGGCTTGGTGTGGATATGGCTTGAAAAATCCGACCATTTCTTGGCATTGGTAATATTGCAACGCCCCTTGCCCGTAATCATTATCTTCCGCCCGATCTTGTCGTTTTTCTCCAGAAGGACAACCCTGGCACCCGCCTCCGCCGCCTTGATGGCCGCCACGCACCCGGCCGCTCCCGCCCCAATTATAACTATGTCCGTCATCACTATCTTGCTATTACTCCACTGCCCATAAGTTCACCGTCAAAGGCATACCACGCTGCAAACTGACCGGCCGTTATTCCGCGCTGCGGCTCGTCGAACACTATGTAAATCCCTTCTGGCCGGCACTTCAGGCAAGCCTTCTGCAGCGGCTGGCGGTAACGGATACGCACCATACATTCAAGCTCCTGCCCCGGCGACAGCGACAAGCCGGGACGGATCCAGTGAACATCCCCTGCCTGGATTGCCAGAGCGCCGCGGTAGAGTCCCGGATGCGACTGTCCCTCGCCCAGATAAATGATATTCTGCACGGGGTCCTTGGCTATGACGAACAGGGGCTGCCTGTGCCCCCCGATATTAAGCCCGTGGCGCTGTCCGATGGTGTAGAACTGCACCCCGTCGTGAGAGCCCACCACCTTGCCGTCTTCCTTGTGGTAAACGATCGGCTCGGCCATCTCCTCCAGGGAATGGGGCTGCGGCAGGTGCTCATAAAAACTTGCGGATATCTCCACGGCATCACCCCTGCGGGCCTTGAGTTTCTGCTGCAGGAAAACCGGCAGATCGACCTTACCCACGAAGCATATCCCTTGGGAATCCTTTTTCTCTGCACTTGGGAGATTGGCCTCCCGGGCAATCTGACGAACCTGGGGTTTGGTGAGATGGCCTATGGGAAAGAGCGCCTTGCTGAGCTGCTCCTGGCTCAGCTGACACAGAAAATAACTCTGGTCCTTGTTGCCGTCGCTGCCGGTGAGCAGCCTGTACACGGTGCGGCCGTCAGTGTCGATGAACTCGTCTTTCCTGCAGTAGTGTCCAGTGGCCACCATATCGGCGCCCAGGCTTTGGGCGTGTTTCAGGAAAGCGTCAAACTTGATCTCGCTGTTGCACAGGACGTCCGGATTAGGGGTACGGCCAGTCTCATATTCCCTGAACATATAGTCCACCACACGCTGGCGGTACTCGCCGCTGAGGTCCACGAAATGAAATGGAATGTCCAGTTTCCCGGCCACCATCCTTGCCACAGCCAGTTCTTCTTCCCACTCGCAGTCTCCGTGGAGCGTGCCGGTGGCATCGTTCCAGTTCTGCATAAAGACGGCGAATACGTCGTAACCCTGCCGCTTGAGCAGCAGCGCCGCCACACTCGAGTCCACTCCGCCGGAGAGTCCCACCGCAATTTTAATATTTTTTGCCGGCAACATAATTTTATCTACATTTGCACTTGGGTAAGTCATATACGACCAGCTCCCTTTGAACTCCCCCAGGGCCGGAAGGCAGCAAGGGTAGAAGGTTGTAGCGGTG
>CACYEB010000189.1 GCA_902773305.1 uncultured Bacteroidia bacterium | reverse complement strand
CTTGCGAACCTTGCTTAATAATTCGTTGCTGTCCATCAAAGAAACCTCCCGCTACTACGGAACCTCAATTGTATTCAGGATATCTGCTATAATATTTTCAGAAGTGATATTATCGGCTTCTGCCTCGTAGGTAAGGCCGATACGGTGGCGCAGCACCTCGTAGCATACGGCGCGGACGTCCTCGGGAATCACATAGCCGCGGCGACGGATAAAGGCGTAAGCCTTGGAGGCCATCGATAGCGATATGCTGGCCCGGGGGCTGCCGCCGAAGGCTATCATATTCTTGAATTTGGACAGGCCGTACTCCTCCGGATTACGGGTGGCGAACACAATGTCGACAATGTATTTCTCTATCTTTTCGTCCATATAGACGTCGCGGACGACCTTGCGGGCGCGCACGATGTCCTCGGGCTTGATAACCACGTCCGGCTTGGGCAGACCCTCGCCGGCGTTGTTAAGGCGGATAATCTGCTTTTCCTCCTCCTTCTTGGGATATTTGACCACCACCTTGAGCATAAAGCGGTCCACCTGCGCCTCGGGCAGCGGATATGTGCCCTCCTGCTCGATGGGGTTCTGGGTGGCCATCACCAGGAAAGGCTCCGGCAGACGGAAACTCTCGTCGCCGATGGTTACCTGACGCTCCTGCATAGCCTCCAGCAGGGCGCTCTGAACCTTCGCAGGGGAACGGTTGATCTCATCTGCCAGGATGAAGTTGGCGAAAATGGGGCCCTTCTTGATTTGGAACTGCTCGCTCTTCTGGCTGTATATCAGCGTGCCGGTAACGTCGGCCGGAAGCAGGTCCGGAGTAAACTGGATACGACTGAACTTGGCATCCATAGTGTTTGCCAGAGTGTTGATGGCAAGGGTCTTGGCCAGACCGGGGACACCTTCCAGAAGGATGTGTCCATTTGCCAGCAAACCAATGAGCAGGTTCTCTATCAGCGGCTTCTGTCCCACGATGACCTTGCCCATCTCCATCTGCACCAGATCCACGAAAGCACTCTCGCGCTGTATGCGTTCGTTCAGTTCTTTAATGTTTTCACTGTCCATATAAAAATGTTTTGTAAATTTGTTCGGTTTAGATATCTGACAAAAATAGCAATAATTTACCAATGCGGTTCTTCGTGTCGGTGTCATACAATGGCGAACACTACAGCGGCTGGCAAAGGCAGTCCAACGCCACCACCATCCAGGAAATCCTGGAAGACGCAATGGGCAAGGCGATGGGGTGCGCGGTAGAACTCACGGGAGCGGGCCGTACAGATGCCGGGGTCAGCGCAAAGGGTTATATCGCCCATTTTGACATCGAAAAGGACCTCAAAGAGCACGCGCAGTTATTGTACAAAATAAATGCCATCCTGCCCTCTGACATAGTGGCACACTTCATAGCCCCGGTATCCCCTGAGGCACACGCAAGGTTCGACGCCACCAGCCGCAGTTACCGCTACAAGGTGCACACCTCGAAAGACCCCTTTGCCTGGCATTCTTTCTACTGCCGGTTTCCACTGGACGTGGAGGCAATGAACCGGGCCGCCGCCGTTCTGCTGGGGACTCACGACTTCAGCAGTTTTGAAAAGACCGGTGCCGACAACAAGACCTCCGTCTGCACGGTGACCCGGGCACAGTGGACCGCGACCGACCCCGACCATCTTCAGTTTGACATCACCGCCGACCGTTTCCTGCGTAATATGGTGCGGGCGATAGTCGGGACACTGCTCGATGTGGGACGCGGCAAAATATTTGCAGACGATATCCCCGGGCTCCTCGAAAGCCGTGACCGCTCTGCGGCCGGGCAGTCGGTACCCGGCGAAGCACTGATGCTGTGCAACATCACATATCCGTACGAAATATCGAAAATTAATTAAATATCAAGAAAATGCTACTGACAACTTTCCTTCAGGCCTCTGCAGAAGAGATTGCCACCACCGTAGAAGAAGTGGTGCCCGAGGCTTCGTTCTCACTCCTGGGTATGGCCAGCAAAGGCGGCTGGCTGATGATTGTGCTCGCAATCCTCTCTATCATTGCCATTTACATCTTTGCTGAGAGACTTTATGCCATCAACCACGCCGCAAAGGTAGACAAGAACTTTACCAAGGATATCACTGATTATCTGCAGGACGGCAAGAAGAAGAGCGCCCTGGCACTCTGCAAAAAAAGCGATACCCCCGTCGCCCGTATGCTGGAGAAGGGTATCGAGCGTATGGGCCGTCCCCTGCACGACATACAGGCGGCCGTAGAGAATGTCGGCAACCTGGAAGTGGCCCGTCTGGAAAAGAGCCTGCCGATTCTGGCGTCCATCGCCGGCGGAGCTCCCATGATCGGCTTCCTGGGCACCGTGATCGGTATGGTACAGGCATTCTTCAATATGTCCCAGGCCGGAAACAACATTGATATCACCCTCCTCTCCGGAGGTATCTACACCGCTATGATCACTACCGTCGGCGGCCTTATCGTGGGTATTATCGCATATTTCTGCTACAACTTCCTCACCAGCCGGATTTCCGACGTGGTGTACAAGATGGAGAACAGCACCATAGAGTTTATGGATGCTCTCGAGAGCGGTGCCCCGGCTGCAGCAAGCGGCAACTTTGAACTGGACGTAGACTAAAACCCGGGCGAAATGGCACTTAAAAGAAACTGCAAGGTAGATCCGAGCTTCTCGATGTCGTCTATGACCGACATCGTATTCCTGCTGCTCATCTTCTTTCTGGTGACGTCCACGCTCATCAACCCCAACGCCCTCAAGCTGCTGCTCCCCAAGAGCACGGGCCAGGTGTCTGCCAAGCCTATGGCCACCGTCTCCATTAAGCATTACCCGCAGCAGAACCGCTGCACATACCATATAAACGGCGACGCCACCCCCGTCAAGTTCGACCAGATAGAGGCCGAGCTTCAGAACGTGCTGGACGGTGAGGACGACCCCACTTTCAGCATCTATGCCGACGAGACCGTCCCCATCAAGGAGGTCGTGGCGGTAATGAACATTGCAAAGCACAACCACTACAAGGTAATAATGGCGACATCGCCCGAATAGGATATGGCACTCTACGGATACGAATCTAAGGCAAGGTTTATCGGGACGATGTCCGCGATAGGCTTTGCCTTGTTCACGTTCGTGCTGTGCTCCTACACCGATATATCGGCCACCGTCAAGCCCCGCGACGCCGCAATCCTGATTGATATGGAGCCTGAGGAGGAAGAACCCGCTGCCGAGCCCGAAAAGATAGAAGTCAAGGCCGGAATCGAGCCCCGCACCACCGAGCCCCAGCCAAGGCAGCCGGTCAAACTTGTCCAGAGATCCGAGGCCCAGACGGTTGCAAAGCGGCCCAACCTCAGCCAGGAGAGTACCGTCGGCGATCGTGGCGACGTAGAAGTGCCCGAACCGCCGCGCGAGAAAGAGATCAACAAAAAGGCACTGTTTTCCTCTGCCCAGAATACAGACAAGGATACCCTCGCCCAGCAGGTGGCTGAAAAGGTTTCCGAATCGCTCACGGCCGGGCACGCTGCAGGCAATACACGTGTCGGCAATCCGGAAGGCGAACCTTCTGCAAAGCTTGAAGGGCGTACCGTAGTGGGCTCGCTGCCGCTGCCTGTTTTCGAATCGGGAGACGGCGGCAGAGTCGTGGTCAAGATCGTAGTGAACCAGGATGGCAAGGTCATATCGGCCGTTCCCGGTGCTCCCGGCACCACCATCTCCGACAAAGCCCTCCGCGAAAGCGCCCGCAAAGCCGCGCTGGGTGCCCATTTCAACGTCTCCCGCTCTGCGCCCGAAGCTCAGGAGGGCACCATCACGTACATATTCAAGGTAAGATAAAAACGGGACTCCTGCGTTTGCAAGAGCCCCGTTACGGCAAAAAAGGTGAGACTGTAAGCCGGGTTCTGTAAGCGCCGGAGCGCTCCCCTATCATTTATCTGATGCAGCCTACCCCCCGGCAAAGGGCGGGCAACCCTTATGTGCCGGTATATTTGGCCTTGCAGCGCACGGCCGCGTACTGCATATATGTCGCCATATATGCCCGTGGGCTCTTACCCCGCGTTTTCACCCTTGGCCCCTGAGGGCCGGTCATTTTCTGTTACGCAAGTCGCATAAGCTTACGCCCATCTGTGATTTCCACAGCGTGCCGCCCTGTGCTGCCCGGACTTTCCTGAGAGCATCCAGCTCCCCGATAGGGCGCCTCACCTGGGGTTGCAAAGGTATAAACTTTTGGAAATTAATTAAACTTCGTCGTCGTAAACGAACTTTTCGGGATACTTGGCCCCTACTCCGAGTGTCTTGTAGTGTCTTTGGAGCCTGAGCGTGTCGGCGCGTACATCGTCTGTGAGCGGAAATATATCGCCGTAACTCACATATTTATCCTTCCAGTTGATATACCCCGCATAGAGAGGCACTCCGGCCCTGGTTGCAATGATGTGATAGCCGGTCTTCCACTTTTTGACAGGCTTGCGGGTCCCTTCGGGGGCGATGCCCATAAGGATATTGTCGTGGGTCCTGAATGCTTCCACCATCTGCATTATGGCACTTGCGCCGCCGGCTCCCTTGGTCTTTTTGAGGGGGATGGCACCCCAACTGCGAAGTATGGGGCCTATCGGCCAGAAGAAGAAGTTCTCCTTGACCAGGATATGCATAGGGGCATCGTTTGCCCGCGCATAGAGAAATGCAATCACAAAATCCCACACGCTGGTGTGCGGTACGCCCAATATCAGGGCTTTTTTCTCCTTGGGGAAGTTGGGTTCGGGATGCCACCCGAGCACCTTGGTAAGAATAAATTTTGCCGTGGAGGGTTTCATAGCCGGTAATTATTGAGCCTCCTCTACATTGTCGATGTCGCTGCGAAGGTTGTCGCGAATGAAGTCGAGCCGGATGTTGTCGTTTTCACCCATATAGAACTCCAGAAGGTCGGCCACCGGGTCGTCGCCCGAGAGGTGCACCTTGTCCAGGCGGATGTCCTTGCCGATGAAACCCTTGAACTCCTCAGGAGAAATCTCTCCGAGACCTTTGAAACGGGTCACCGTGCCGTTTTTCATAGTGGCGGTTGCGGCATCCTTCTCTGCAGAAGAGTAACAGTATATGTTGCGGGTCTTGTCGGCCACCCTGAAGAGGGGGGTCTGGAGAATATACAGATGCCCCTGGCGGATCAGGTCGGGATAGAATTTCAGGAAGAAGGTCAGCAGCAACAGGCGGATGTGCATACCGTCCATATCGGCATCGGTGGCTATCACGACATAGTTGTAGCGAAGGTTGTCCAAATCCTCGTCTATGTTGAGGGCTGCCTGAAGCAGGCTCAGTTCTTCGTTTTCGTAGACGTCGGTCTTGGTGGCCTTATGGCTGTTGAGCGGCTTGCCCCTGAGGCTGAACACCGCCTGGGTATTTGTGTCGCGTATCTTCTTGATGGAACCGCTCGCACTGTCTCCCTCGGTGAGGAAAATCATTGTGGAATCGCGTTCGGGATTCTTGTCGTTGTAGTGAATGCGGCAGTCTGAGAGCTTTTTATTGTTCAGGGAGGCTTTTTTCAGGCGCTCCTTGGTCTCCTTGCGCAATCCCTGGATGGCTTTACGGTCTTTTTCAGAGGCAAGTATCTTGGCCAGCAATATGTCTGCGACATCTTTGTGCTGATGCAGGTAATTGTCCAGTTCGCGGCTTATGAAGTCGCCCACGAATTTCTGCATTGTGAGCCCTTCCTTGTTCACCACCTTGCT
>CACYEB010000188.1 GCA_902773305.1 uncultured Bacteroidia bacterium | reverse complement strand
CTCGGCCGCCATATTCTGGGTGATGCGGAACTTGGCGTTTACATAGTTCTGCAGGTCGTAGCCGTAGCGGTCCAGATGGTCGGGGGTTATGTTGAGCAGAATGGCGATGTCGGCTTTGAAGTCGTACATATTGTCAAGCTGGAAACTGCTCAGCTCCAGCACGTAGATGTCGTAGTGCTCCGTTGCGACCTGATAGGCGTAGCTGCGGCCTATGTTGCCGCCCAGCCCGACGTTCAACCCCGCGTTCTTGAGCATATAATATATGAGCGAAGTGGTCGTGGTCTTGCCGTTGCTGCCGGTGATGCATATCTTTTTTGCGTGGTCGTAGCGCCCGGCGAACTCTATCTCCGAGATGATGGGGATATCCATCTCGATGGCCTTTGCCACAAGGGGGGCAGTGGAAGGAATGCCGGGGCTCTTTATTATCTCGCCGGCATTCAAAATCTGATCCCAGGTGTGGCCTCCCTCTTCGAAGGGAATGCCATATCTCTTCAGGGTTTTCTTGTTGTCGGCCGACAGCGTGGAAATGTCAGACAGGAACACCTCGTATCCCTTTGTCTTTGCCAGCACGGCTGCCCCGACTCCGCTCTCGCCTCCGCCCAAAACTGCGATTTTATTCATCTGCTATCTGATCTTAAGTGTTACGATTGTAAGTACGGCAAGGATTATCGACACAATCCAGAACCGGGTCACGATACGGGCTTCCGGCTGAATCTCTCCCGGGTACTGGATGAGCGCCTTTGGATCTTCTTTCTGGAAATGGTGATGTATGGGAGCCATCCTGAAGACCCGTACGCCCTCGCCGCGTTTTTTCTTTGTATATTTAAAGTACAGTCTCTGTATTATCACCGACAAGCTCTCCGTAAAGTAAACTCCGCAAAGTATGGGGAGCAGCAGTTCCTTGCGGATAAGCACAGCGCACACGCCGATGACACCGCCCAGCATCAGGCTTCCGGTGTCGCCCATAAACACCTTTGCAGGGAAGGAATTATACCAGAGGAATCCAAGCAGGGCACCCACCAGCGCACTCATATACACCGCGATCTCGCCGCTGTGGGGCAGATACATTATGTTCAGGTAGTCGGCATATCCTACGTGGCCCGACAGATAGGCCAAAATACCCAGCGTCGCCCCGACCACGGCGGTTACTCCCGCCGAGAGGCCGTCCATACCGTCGGTGAGATTCGCCCCGTTGGAGCAGGCGGTAATGATAAAAATGATTACCAGTATATATAGAATCCAGGTCCACCACTGGCCCGCCTTGCCTTTGAGGGGCGAAAGCCAGGAGTAATCGAATTCGTTGTTCTTGACAAACGGGATGGTGGTCTTTGCGTTGTTTTCCACCACTACCGACCTGACTTCCTGCTGCTGGCTGTCGCCATTGCCGTTTGCTCCGCCCACACGGAACCCGAGCTGGCTGCTGAAACACAACGTCAGGCCTACGACAAGGCCAAGAACCACCTGTGCAAGGATTTTCTTGCGTCCGGAGAGACCGTCCTTGTTGTGCTTGACCACCTTCGCGTGGTCGTCGAGGTATCCTATGAACCCGAGCCATACGGTAGCGACTATCAGAAGTATGTTGTTGACATTGGTCAAATCGCCGAACAGAAGTATGGGAACCAGGATGGAGAGGGCGATGATCATCCCGCCCATAGTGGGAGTGCCCTTCTTGGTAAGCTGTCCTTCCAGACCGAGGTCGCGGATTTCTTCTCCAATCTGTCTGCGCCGTAACTTGGCGATGATGTGCTTGCCCGACCAGAGCGCCGTAACGATGGCGATGAGCGCGCAGCAGACAACCCTGAAGGAGATGTAATTCATCAGCCTGACACCGGCAAAGTCGATGCCCTTGGCTTGCAGATAGTTGAAAAGATGATACAGCATATATTATTGTTTGTGGATCGAATCGAATACTTGTGCGATGACCTCCTTGTCGTCGAAATGATGCTTTTCAGTGCCGATGATCTGGTAGTCTTCGTGTCCCTTGCCGGCGACCAGTATCACTGCCCCTTTGGGAGCGAACAGTATGGCGCTGCGGATAGCTTCGGCACGGTCGGTGATGAACACAGATTTCGCCCGCGCTGCGGTGTCCATCCCCGCCTTGATGTCATTTATGATATCTTCGGGCTGCTCGGTGCGAGGATTGTCGGAGGTGACCACCACGCGGTCGGCATATTTCGCGGCAATCTGGCCCATCTCGGGGCGCTTGGTCTTGTCGCGGTCACCGCCGCAGCCGAATACGCAAATCAGAAACTCACCCTTTGCCGCTTCCTTGAGCGTACGCAGCACATTCTCCAGGGCGTCGGGAGTGTGGGCGTAGTCCACCACGGCAGTGATGCCGTCGCCTCCCTTGATATACTCCAGCCTGCCGTCAACCGCCTTCAT
>CACYEB010000187.1 GCA_902773305.1 uncultured Bacteroidia bacterium | reverse complement strand
GCTGACAAACGACGCTTTCTTTATGCATTGCCTGCCGGTAAGGCGCAATATGATTGTAAGCGACGATGTCATAGAATCTCCACGGTCTCTGGTTATTCCGGAGGCAGCCAACCGCGTGGTATCGGCCCAGACAGTCCTTAAAGAAATACTTCTCTCTATCTGATGGAAAAGCTCAAAGTCATAAAGATAGGCGGCAATGTGATAGACAATCCTTCTGCCCTGGAGGACTTCCTGCGCGATTTCGCCACCATATCCGATGCCAAGATCCTGGTACACGGCGGCGGTGCGATTGCCAGCCGCACACTTGAGAAGATGGGTATCGAACCAAAGATGATCGAGGGACGGCGGATCACTGATGCAGATACGCTTCAGGTCGTCACTGCGGTATATGCCGGCCTCATCAACAAGACCATCGTCGCCACACTCCAGAAATATGGCTGCAATGCCGCCGGGCTGTCAGGCGCCGACTGCAATGCGATTGTGAGCCGCAAGCGGGCAGCCACACCGGTTGACTACGGATTCGTAGGCGACGTCGAGACTGTAAACCCGGGGGCCTTCGACCTGTTTCTCTCATCCGGCATTACTGCGGTAGTCTGCGCCATAAACCACGACGGTCACGGGCAATTGCTCAACACCAACGCAGACACGGTCGCCGCCGCCATCGCCGCTGCGATGAGCGGCAGCTACGACACAGAGCTTGTCCTGTGTTTCGAGAAAGAAGGTGTCCTGATGGATAAAGACAATGACAAGAGCGTAATCCCTACCATTGACAAGGCTTTGTTCGAGAGGCTCAAGCGCGAAGGACGGGTATCGGCAGGAATGCTGCCCAAACTGAAAAATGCCTTCGACGCGATAGATGCCGGCGTGGAACGAGTCATCATAAAGAGTTCCGGCAAATTGACCCTGGAGAGTGGCACCACGATACAATAAGACATGAAAGCGTATTCTGATATCGCGATAGAACTGCTCAAGACGCTGATACCCATCAGGGCCTATTCATTTGAAGAGGCCCTCAGGGCTGACTTCCTCACTGAGTGGCTTGCCGGCAAAGGGGTGGAAGCCCACCGCTCCGGCAATAATATCTGGGCGAAGAAGGTTTTCAATCCCGGCTCCCCCACCCTTATGCTGTGTGCCCACATCGATACGGTGCAGGCATCCGCATCTTATACTTTTGATGCGGTCAATCCGCCGGACGATCCCGAAAGGGTCCTGGGGCTCGGGAGCAACGATGACGGCGGCAGTCTTGTAAGTATGATTGCCACCTATCTTTATTTCTGCGGGAAGGGGTCCTGCCCGGTAAACCTTCTGCTTCTGCTCAGTTGTGAAGAAGAGCGTTCGGGTCCGGGCGGCACACGGTCCCTGGGCGGGTTCATTAAAGCCAACGCAGATTTCGCGATTGTCGGAGAACCCACTATGATGCGGGCTACCGTGGCCGAATGCGGCCTGCTGGTGATTGACGGCTGCGCCAAGGGACGCAGCGCCCACGCCGCCAGGGCTACAGAAGGCGAGAACGCCCTCTACAAGGCTATAGAGGATATTGAAATCCTGAGAAACTTCAAATTCGGGAAAGTCTCCCCGACTCTGGGAGAAGTCAAACTCTCCGTGACCCAAATCAACGCCGGAGGCGCCCACAATGTAATTCCCGACAGCTGTACCTTTGTGGTGGACATCCGTCCCAACGAGTGCTACACCAACTCCGAAATCCTGGAGATGCTGCAAGCCTCGGTGGGAAGTACCCTCACGGCCAGAAACCTGGAAAACCGCGCCAGCGCGACTCCCAAGGACTCACCGCTGTACAGGACCGCCGTCAAACTGGGGATGGAGTTGATAACATCTCCCACCTCCTCCGACTGGATGCGCCTGCCCATAGAGGCGATAAAGATCGGTCCCGGCGACTCCAACCGCTCCCACAAGGCAGACGAATTCATTTTCAAGAGCGAGATAGAAAGGGGTATCGGCATTTATATTAACTTTATTGAAAACATAGAATTGTAACGATATGCAAACTCTCTGGAACAAGGGCATGGAGGCTGCGCAGGCGGTAGAAGACTTCACCGTGGGCAACGACCGTGAAATGGACCTCAGACTGGCAAAATACGACGTGCTGGGCAGCAAGGCTCACATCGCGATGCTGACAAAGGTCGGGCTGCTTGCAGCCGAAGAAGAGCGGACACTTCAGGCAGAACTGGACAATATCCTGGGCCAGATAGAGCGCGGGGAATTCGTACTGGAAGATATTGCAGAAGACATCCACTCGCAGGTTGAGATATGTCTGACCCGAAAACTCGGGGATCTGGGCAAAAAAATCCACTCCGGACGCAGCCGCAACGACCAGGTCCTGGTCGACCTCAAACTATATATGCGCGCCGAGTTGGAAGCCGTACGGGAGTCTGTCCTGCAGCTCTTCGAGAAGTTCCAGAGCCTTTCCCAAAAGCACAAGGATGTAATCCTCCCGGGCTACACCCACGGCCAGATAGCTATGCCGTCTTCGTTCGGTCTTTGGTTCGGCGCCTATGCAGAAACCCTCTGCGACGATATGGTGATGCTGGGTGCAGCATACCGGATTGTGAACCAGAATCCGCTGGGCAGCGCCGCCGGATACGGCAGTTCTTTTCCCCTGGACCGGGAAATGACCACCGCATTACTGGGATTCGGAGACCTGAGCTACAACAGCATCGCCGCACAGATGGGACGGGGCAAGAGCGAGCGGGCTATGTGTGCCGCGCTGGCGTCGGTGGCGTCCACCCTCAACAAATTTGCCGCCGACTGCTGCCTGTATATGTCCAGCAACTACAAGTTCATATCCTTTCCGGATGCCCTGACTACCGGCAGCAGCATTATGCCCCACAAGAAAAATCCCGACGTATGGGAAATAATGAGGGCCAAGACCAACCGTATATGCAGCGCAGAAAGCGCAGTGTCACAACTGACCGCAAATCTTCCGCACGGGTACCACCGCGATTTCCAGATGCTCAAGGATATCCTCTTCCCTGCGATAGACGCCACAAAAGAGTGCCTGACGATGTGCGTGTTTATGCTGGAGCACATCAGCGTCAACGAAACCATATTGGAGGGGAACCCGTCATACGACGATATGTTCACCGTTGAAGAGGTCAACAAGATGGTTGTAAACGGGATTCCCTTCAGGGATGCCTACCGGCAAGTGGGCGTCGCAGTCGCACAGGGGCGCTTCAGCTACAGCGGCAAGCGGACCGTCACCGGCCTGGGCCATACCCATCAGGGAAGCATCGGAAATCTCTGCAACGATAAAATCAGTCAAAAAATGAACCGAGCTGCTCGCTGGTAGCGGCATCCACCCATAGTGACTGATTGATGGCGAAGTTTCCGTCTTTCTCTACCTTGACGGAAACTTTTGGATATCTCTGGCGCCAGCGGCGAACGATACTGCGCCACAGGCCGCTGGTAAGGTATGCATACGCCACGGGATTGACCTTAAGGTGGATTTTGCGTATGCCCTGCTCTGAAAATACCGACAAATGACGTTCAAAGGCCTCGTCGAGCAGCGTTGTCGGACCTATCTTGCCGGTCCCCTTGCAGGCGGGACAAACCTCTTCGGTGTCGATTTCAGTAACCGGACGCACCCTCTGGCGGGTAATCTGCATCAGTCCGAACTTGGTGAGCGGAAGTACGGTGTGACGGGCCCTGTCGCTCTCCATAACGGCAGTCATATGCTTGAAGAGCTGGTTGCGATGATCGGCATCGTCCATATCTATGAAATCGATGATTACGATCCCTCCCATATCGCGCAGGCGCAGCTGGCGGGCTATCTCTTCTGCAGCAGCCATATTCACCTCAAGGGCGTTCTCTTCCTGCCCGTCGGTTTTTAGGCGGATGCCGCTGTTCACGTCAATCACGTGCATCGCCTCGGTGTGGTCGATAACAAGGTATGCCCCTTTCTTCATCGATACCACCCTGCCGAACGATCCCTTGACCTGACGCGTGACGTCAAAATGGTCGAATATATTCTGCTGGGCGGTATAGTGGTGGACAATCCGCTCCTGCCCCGGTGAAATCATCGCCACATAGGCGCACACCTCTTCATATGTCGCCTTGTCGTTGACGTAGATGTGCGAGAAGTCGTCGTTGAGCAAATCCCTTATCAGGGTGGTCACACGGCTGTTTTCCCTGAACAACAACTGTATGTCTTTAGACTGGGCCAGTTTCTTCCAGGAACTCTCCCACTTGTTTATCAGCGAACGCAACTCGGCGTCGAGTATCGCAGCCCGCTTGCCTTCTGCGGCCGTACGGATGATGGCACCGTAGTTTTTGGGAAGGATACTGTAAATGAGACGGCTCAGTCGGGCTTTCTCTTCTTTTGACGATATCTTCTGGGAGATGCTGACCTTGTCGGAGAAAGGGAGCAGCACTATATTGCGGCCCGCAATCGATATCTCGCCCGACAGTCGTGATCCCTTTGTAGAAATAGGCTCTTTCACGATCTGCACCATTACCGGCTGGCCGACGTGCAGGTGGTCGCTTATGTGCCCCTCCTTTTCCAGCGGGTCGCCAATGGTGACTTTCTGGAAAAATGAGTTGTAATTCTTGGAGATGTTGATTTGCTTTACGAAGAAGTCGAACGACTTGAAATTGATGCCGAGGTCAAGGTAATGGATAAAGGCTTCCTTCTCGTCCCCTATGTCCACAAAGGCGGCGTTCAGCGAAGGCAGCAGCTTCTTGACTTTGCCGAGATAAACGTCACCCACCGAAAATTGCGCCTGGCTGTCGCTCTCCCGGTCGAACTCTATCAAGCGTCCGCCCTCTGTCAGTGCCAGCGAGGCAGACCCTTTGGTAACATTGATAATAAGGTCCTTATCCATCACAAAAAGGCTGACCGACGGTCAGCCTTGATCTTTTAAGAAATGTTATTTCTTCTTATGTCTGTTCTTGCGCAAACGTTTTTTACGTTTGTGCGTAGACATTTTATGTCTCTTTCTCTTTTTACCGCTAGG
>CACYEB010000186.1 GCA_902773305.1 uncultured Bacteroidia bacterium | reverse complement strand
GCCGTGGTCTATGGCGGGCTGCACCCCCTTTCCAGCGGTACGTCACACAGTGCGCAGTACGGTCTGGCGGCCATCTTCAAGGCGGTGAACGACGGAGAATACAACTTCCGAGACGATGTCTTGGAATACGGCCGCAAGGCACGAGCCATGAAGGACGCCTTTCTGGCGGCAGGATTCGAAATAACTTACGACAAGGATCTGGACCAGGATATCGCTGACGGCTTCTACTTCACATACGGCTATCCGGGAATGTCCGGCGCCGGACTGTTGGAAGAGATGCTTTACTACGGCATCTCCGCAATCAGCCTGGATACGTGCGGAAGCACGAGGCAGGGAATCCGTGCATGCACCTCGCTTATAGCAAAAGAGGATATACCCGAGCTTGCGCGCAGGTTACTCCTTTTCCGGGAAGATCATCCTTTGAACTAGAAGTATTTTACCTCCTTTCCTTCCAGTGCACTGAGCAGGTTGTTGGCCATACGGCTGGCACCGAAGCGCAGCAATCCCTTGTTGAGCCATTCCCTGCCCAGCACGGTGTCCACGATACCGTAGTAGAGAGAGGCGTCGTCTGCGGTGGCGATGCCGCCTGCGGGTTTGAATCCCACTTTGATGCCGGTAGCCTCAAAATATACCTTGATGCACTCGCACATCACATAGGCTGCCTCGGGGGTGGCGCTCACGCCGATTTTGCCAGTTGAGGTCTTGATGAAATCAGCCCCGGCCTCCATAGCCAGAAACGATGCGGTGGCCATATCCTCGTAGCTTGCCAGTGCGCCGGTCTCCAGAATCACCTTGAGATGGGTGCCAGGGTTCACTGAAACAATCGCCTGCTTGATGTCGCTGATCTCCTTGGAGGTGTCGTCGTAGCGGCCGTCGCAGAAAGAGTTATGTGCCAGCACAATGTCAATTTCGTCGGCTCCGTCTTTTACTGCAGCCACACATTCTGCGACCTTGACTGACGGGAAAGTCTGGGAGGCGGGGAATCCTCCGCCCACTGCGGTTATGTGAATTGCCTTGCTCTCGCGTGCATCGGCGACTGTCTTGGCCAGGTTGGGATATACGCAAATCGAAGCGGGAGCGGGATATCCGGGGAATATGCCGTTAAAGGCGTTGACCTTTTCCGTCATAGCCGCAATCTTGGTAGGGGTGTCGCTCACGGTGAGGGAGGTGAGGTCAATCATCCCAAGTACATCCCGCCACACGTTTTTGTTCTTCCAGGCAGCTATGCCGTCCCTTACGGCGGCGACCTTCTTGTCTATGCCGGAAGGCTTGTATGAATACTTTTCCAATAAATCCATATCAAGATGCTTTAACTATTTTTTTTTGAGTTCATCCACCGGGGGAAAATTCTCCCTGACAGGTTTCTTGCTGCGGTCGAGGAGCAGGGTGGTGTCCTGTTTCCGGGCACCTTTCTCTATAGACTTCAGAATCTTGTTTTTCCGTTTGGTGAGAATCTTTTCGGTCATTTCCAGGACCTCGGCCATCTCCCTCGAGTTGTCCAGATAAAAATCGATAGAAGCGGAATATTGCTCTGCCGTAACGCCGTAAGAACGCAGCACCGCCTTGTAAACCGCCGTGGTGTCGGTAAACCGGCGCATATTGCGGTCTGCCCCGGCGTACTGGTCCAGCAGGAACATATCCGCGTGGATTCTGGCCAGTTTCTTTTTGGGGATGATTCCTTTCGGGGAACAGGCGCACACAACCGTCAGCAGCAGTATCAAAATAATGACCCGTGTCTTTTTCATAAAAGCAAATGTAGCTATCTTTGCGGCAATAAACAAAGCGATATGTCATTAAGAGTTCTTATTGTGGGCAGTGGGGGCCGTGAGAGCGCTATTGCCTGGAAAATTTCCCAAAGCAAACGGCTGTCTGCCCTTTTCTGCCTGCCGGGTAACCCGGGTACCGCAGCTATTGCCACCAACATCAAGGCGGGTGTCTCGGATTTTGAGGCAATCGCCTCTGCCGTGGAGGCCAACGGCATCGATATGGTAGTGGTCGGCCCCGAAAATCCTTTGGTAGATGGACTTGCCGATTTCCTGAAAGGGCGCTTCCCGCAGTTGATGGTGATAGGCCCCGGCAGGGAGGGTGCCCGTCTGGAGGGCAGCAAGGAGTTTGCCAAGGATTTTATGTCACGGCACGCCATACCCACAGCAGCCTATCGCCCGTTTACAAAAGAGACTGTTGCAGAGGCCAAGGCTTATCTTGGAACGATGCAGCCCCCGTACGTGCTCAAGGCCGACGGCCTTGCCGCCGGCAAGGGAGTGGTGATCCCCGATACCCTTAAGGCAGCTGAGCGTGAACTTGACGAGATGTTTTCCGGTAAGTTCGGCCAGGCGTCGTCCAAGGTCGTCATCGAGCAGTTTTTGAGCGGCATCGAACTCTCCGTATTCGTGCTTACCGACGGCAAAGACTATCTTATCCTTCCCGAAGCCAAGGATTACAAGCGTATCGGCGACGGCGACAGCGGGCCTAATACCGGCGGTATGGGAGCGGTTTCGCCGGTCCCGTTTGCAGACAGGGAGTTTATGCGGAAGGTAGAAGAACGGATAGTCAAGCCGACCGTAGCGGGCCTTGCGGCCGATGGAATCGACTACACGGGATTCATATTCATTGGGCTGATGAATTGCGGCGGCGATCCTTATGTGATAGAATACAATGTGCGTATGGGCGACCCCGAGACGGAATCGGTGATGAGGCGCATCTCCAGCGACCTGCTCTCCCATCTGGAGGCGGCTGCAAGGGGCAGGCTCAAAGATGAGACCATTCTGGTGAGCGACTCTGCGGCCGTAACGGTAGTGCTTGTTTCAGGAGGATATCCGGGCAGTTATGCGAAGGGCTATCCGGTTTCGGGTATCGAAGAGGCGCGTCAGGAAGGAGTGGAGGTGTTCCATATGGGCACCGCCGAGGCCGGTGACGGTGTCGTGACAAGCGGAGGGCGCGTACTTGCGGTTTCGGCCACGGACACCGATATGGTCAGTGCCGCCCGGAGGGCCTACGATGCGGCAGCCAGGATAGAATTCAAGGATTCATATCACCGCAGCGATATCACAAAAGACCTTCTGAAATACCTTTAGAGGCAGATGAGACGGCATTTTGACATAAGGAGGTATATGTATATCCTGGTGATTGTCACCGTGGCGCTGTACATCCTCTCCACCTTTGTCTGTTGCCGCGTCCCCCTGACGTTCGTCTCAGTGCTGGGCGGACTTATTCTTCTTGCCGCAAACGCCCTACTGGCATATATGGCGGTGGACTTCTTTGCCGTCAGCATAAATCACGCGGCACCGCTTGTGTTTGCCATCATAGCGCTCAGTTTTCCGGCTGTGGCGGTTTATGACTCCGGAATGTGGTGCGCGCTGGCGGTGAATGCCGCTTTCTATATGGCGGCGCGGTTTTACGGCGGAGATCTCAACGAAGACTGGGCCTTTTTCTACAGTGCCTTGCTGGCGGTGGCGTCGCTGATGTTTCCTCCGATTGCCTGGGTGGCCCTTTTCCTGCTGATAATGAACTTTTTCCCGGCACCCGACAAGCCTCGTTTCGCAGTAATGTCCCTGGCGGGATTCCTGCTGCCGCTGGTGTTGTCCCTGACTTACAAGTTCGCTACCGCAGATGTCCGTTCCCTGGCCCCGGCGGTTTCCCAATATCTGAAGTGTGCCGTTTCGCCGTATGTAGGACTGGGTGCCGGCTCGGCGGCAAGGGTCTTTAAAACAGTTACCCTGGTGATTTGCTTTGCTGTGTCGCTGGCTGCCTTTTTCAGGCGGAATGCTGAATACAGCGTCTCGCACTCGAGGGTGATGATACTCATCTTTGCATACTCGGCGATGGTGACGCTGCTGATGGTCCTTTTCAGCTATGCCACACTCCAGATGAGCGCTATGATTATCCTGGTACCCGTTTCGCTTGCCATCTACGACTACCTGGTCTGGGGGGCCAACGACAGGGAGTGCCGCGTGATGATAGCCTTCCTTGCACTGGCTGTGCTCCTTGAATATATCTTCGTGGCAGTCAGATAGTTTTCGAATTCCGGTATCCGTTCCACAGAGATGGGTATAGCTGCTCCGTCTTCTGCTTGAAACGGGTGGCCATAAAAGAGAACTCTTCAGTGCTGAAAGGGTGAGTCTGGGTCAAATACCATATCCTCGCTCCGAATGAGGTCAGCATAGGGGGCTCCGGTTCCACTTTCTTTACAAGCGCCGCCATCCTGATGCGGTCGGCTTTGCTGCGGCAAAGGCAGATGCCGCAGTCCGAGAGCTTTTTGAACAATACCTTGCGGGAGAGACGTATCCCCTTGAAATAGAGATTCTCGAGTGATTGGCAGATGATGCCGGAAAACGCCGTGATATCTATGCCGTAAGTCTCTTTGTAAAAATCTTCAGCCTCTTTGTCCTTCTGTAATATCTCCATACACGTGCTCGGTCTTATCACCCAAAGATAATAAAAAAACGCTTCACCGGTATGGCGAAGCGTTTTTTCGGGCAAGGGCAGAACCTTATCAAAGTTCGTCGAAGTCAACGTCGGAAAGACCGGCCTCCGCCTTATTCTCAACGGCGGCAGGACTCTGATAGTCATCGTTGTAGGGGCGTGACTCCACAACCGGGCAGCGCTCCTTGATATATTCGATAACTTCTTTCAGGCCATCGGAAAACTTTTCGAAATCTTCCTTGTAAAGGAAAATTTTATGTTTGTCATAAACATATTTTCCGTCCCGTTCGATCTTGCGCTTGCTCTCTGTGATGGTAAGGTAATAGTCGTTGCCTTTAGTGGCCTTAACGTCAAAAAAGTATGTCCGCTTGCCGGCGCGCACGGGCTTTGAATAGACATCGTCGCTGCCGCGCTCCTGGCTCTTTGCATTCTCGTAATCTTCAAAATACATGGCGTTCTTTTTTAAAATTCTCCAAACAAAGGTAAATTATTTATCTATAAAATCTATATTTGTACAAAATTATTTTCCTTTTATGCTAAACCGCCGGTTAATCCGCATCAAGGTATTCAAAGTTCTTTATGCAGCAGAGGCGTCGGGTTCGACTTCCTTGAACAGTGCAGAGAAAGAGTTGCTGCTCTCCTGCTCCAAAACCGTGGATCTTTATTATTTCCTGCTCAATCTGTGCCCGGCTCTCAAAAGGGTGGCTGAGCAGAAGATAGAGGCCGGCAAAAGCAAGTTCAACCCCAGCGAGAGCGAGCGCAATGCCAGCACAAAATTCGTTGACAACAGTTTCACAGCCATGCTTGAGGCGGATGAGGGGTTTGTAAAAACCTGCAACAAGAAGGGCCTGGGGTGGGGCGAGTATGATGTCTTCATCAAAAAACTCTTTGCGAGCGTCGCTTCTTCCGATTATTACCGCGAGTATATGGAAGACCCCGACGGATCCCTGAAGAAAGACTGCCGGCTGATGTGCCGCATTTTTGAAGAAGAGCTGGAAGATAACCAGATGCTCTGGGATATCCTGGAGGAAACGTCGGTTTACTGGAGCGATGACCTGGGGTTTGTGCTCAATGTCATCATCCGGGACCTTGAAACGGTTGCGGCCGGAAACCCGCTGCCGGTGCACGATGTTTTCTTGAAAGACGACGACCGCTCCTTCGCCTTGGATTTACTGGCGGCGGTGCTCGGACACTACGACGAATACCTTGCCACGGTGCAGCGGAGCGTGCCCAACTGGGATCCCGACCGCATCGTCCGCACCGATGCCCTGCTGGTGGTGATGGGTATGGCCGAGGCAGTGAAATTCCCCTCCATCCCGGTCAAGGTGACCATCAACGAGTATGTTGACATATCCAAGTTTTACAGCACGCCCAACAGCCATACTTTCGTAAACGGTCTGTTGGATGTGATTCTCAAGAGGATGCTTGCCGACGGCGAGGTGGCCAAAGAGGGACGCGGTCTTTATACGGGTGGCAAATAGAACAACCAAAATATTCTTGATATGAGATTTTTAACATTTTTCCTCCAGGCAGAGGCTGCCGGCGGGCAGGCCCAGGGCGGCAACTGGTCGTTCCTGATAATGATAGCACTGCTCTTTTTGGTGATGTGGCTCTTTATGATACGTCCCCAGCAGAAGAAGCAGAAAGAGATGGAGAAGTTCCGCAGCGAACTCAAGAAGGGCGACAAAGTGGTCACCATCGGAGGCATTTACGGCACCGTGAACGAGATCGGCGAGAAAACAGTCGATATAGAGGTCAGCAAAGGTGTTTCCATCAGGGTGGACAAAGCGTCCCTGGTGAAGGATTTCAGCGAGTCACAGCAGGGATAAATAGTCCTGCAAGCCGGTCCTATGGGTAAAGACGGCCGCAAAAGCAACAGTGCCGGAGCGGGCAGGGAGTGGGTGGTTCTGCTGCTCTCCCTCCTGCTTGCGTGCTCTGTGTGGTTCGTCCACGGAATGTCCCTCAAATATGTGGTCCCCATGAAATTCAGGGTGAGTGTTGCCACAGATCTGGAGGGATATGCCGGGGAGTCTGCCAGCGACGACGTGCTGGTGGTAAGGGCCAGCGGCACGGGTTTCTCTATAGTGGGTCTGCGTCGCTCGGCCAACGTGGCGCGCAATGTGCTGCTCAAGGTGCCTGGCGCCAAGTTGCACCCTGTCCAGGGGCGGCAGAATTTGTTTGAGGTTTATACCAGGGACCTGAGCGAAGAGCTTTATCAGGCGCTGGGCTCCAATATCACCATCACCAACTTCGACACCGAGCGGCTCACTTTCAGGCTGACGCCCCGCACTCACAAGAAGGTGCCGGTGGTACTGAACTCCGACATCAGCTGCAAAAGCCAGTATATGGTTGCTTCCGACGCCATGCTCACTCCGGATTCTGTTGCGGTTTACGGTGATATGTCCATTTTGGACGGGATCACCCACGTCGAAACCGACAAGGTGTCATTCTACAACGCCGACGCCCCGCTGGACGGCAAGGCCAGGATAAAGGGCATCAAGGGGGCAGAGATTTCTGCTTCGGAGACCGCATATCATATAGACATCGTGCGTTATGTAGAACTCTCCAAGGAGGTGGAATTTTCCCTGGTGGGCAAGCCTGCGGATGTCAATATGATGATCAATCCATCTTCCGGCACGGTTCGCTATCGGATTCCCTACGCGCTTGCACAGGAGGGGGCTCAGGACAATCCCCCCACATTCGTGGTTTATTACAGCGATTTCGCCGCGTCCCGCTCCGGCATCGTGGTGCCCCGGCTCTACAGCGCTCCGGCCCGGATGATTTCGTACGAACTCGATCCGTCTAACGTTGAGTGTGTAGTCCTGGAACTGTGATGGACAAGAAGGTAATAGGCTGTACTGGAGGAATCGGAAGCGGCAAGTCTGCCATCGTTGCTGCATTTGCTGCGCTGGGAATCCCGTCATACGACTGTGACAGCCGTGCGAAGGCCCTCTACGACGAAGATGCCGGTCTCTGCCGGAGAGTTGTGGATTTGCTGGGCGACGGGGTGATAACCCCCGACGGTACTTTGGACAAAGGTGCGGTAGCGACCAGGGTGTTTGGCGACAGGACATTGTTGGCTGCACTGGAAGCGATAGTCCATCCCGCAGTAGCGGAGGATTTCGTGAAATGGGCAGAGAGGCAGCCGGGGGACATCGTGGTGCTGGAATCTGCCATATTGCTGGAGAAACCTTTTTTTGATACATTTGCAGACTACACGGTCACTGTATCTGCACCCGAGCAGGTGCGCATCGCCAGGGTGATGCGCCGTGACGGTCTCTCCAGAGAGCAAGTGGAGGCCCGTATGGCATCGCAGTGGTCCGACGCGCAGCGCGAGGCAAAGGCCGACCTCACGGTCGTGACAGACGACACGGCCCCTGTGCTGCCGGTATTGTTGGAGATTATTGAAAAACTGAAAAAATAAAGTCAAATGGCAATCGATCTTAAAAAAGTACTCGCAATATCGGGTCAGCCCGGTTTGTTCGAATATATTGCACAGGCCCGCAACGGTTTTATCGTAGAGGCTATGGAAACCAAGAAGCGCTCCAGCGTTCCCACTTCGGCAAAAGTGACGACTCTTGCAGATGTCTCCATATACGCCGACGACGGTGAGGTGACTCTCCGGAAGGTACTCGAGGATATGCGCGCCGCCCTGGACGGGAAAGAGGCTCCCGGCAGCAAGTCGGACCCTGCGAAAATCAAGGAGTTCTTTTCTCAGGTGCTTCCCGGCTACGACCGCGACCGCTTCTATGTTTCGCATATGAAGAAAGTCCTGGACTGGTACAACTGCCTCTCGCGATATGGCTCCCTCGAATTCATAGATGAAGACGAGGCGGATAAAGAAGAAGCCGCCGAATAGTCTTGAAGGTACAACTCATCACTTTAGGCTGTTCAAAGAACAGGGTAGATTCCGAGCACATACTGTCCCAGATTGAGGCTTCGGGCATCGGAATATGCCCCGAAGACGCCCCTCTCGGCTCGGCTGACGTGGTGGTCCTGAACACGTGCGGCTTTATCGCCGACGCCAAGAAGGAGTCGGTAGATGCCATAATGCAGGCCGTCAAGGCCAAAAAAGAGGGCAGTATCGGCCGCATATTTGTCTTTGGCTGCCTGTCCGGCCGCTATCACCGCGAGTTGGAGCAGGAAATCCCCGAGGTTGACGGTTTTTTCTCTACCGACGATGCCCCGGCCCTGCTGCAGGCACTGGGAGTGAAGTATTCCCCGGTGCTGGCCGTGCGTCGCCACCTGACAACCCCGTCTCACTATGCATATCTTAAGATTTCGGAGGGGTGCGACCGCACCTGCGCCTATTGCGCGATTCCCGGCATCCGGGGCCGCCACGTATCGGTGGATATGGAGACCCTGGAAGAGGAGGCCCGGCTGCTTGCTGCCGGCGGGGTCAGGGAATTGATAGTCGTTGCCCAGGACACCACATATTACGGTCTGGATCTCTACCGAAAGAGGATGATAGCCCCACTGCTGGAACGCCTTTCGCAAATCGGCGGTATAGAGTGGATAAGGCTGCACTACAGCTACCCCGAGGCATTTCCCGACGACTTGCTGGATGTGATGGCCGCCAACGACAAGATTTGCAAATATATAGACATACCGCTACAGCATTGCTGCGGGAAAGTGCTGGATATGATGCGCCGTCCCTCTGATGAAGCGCATATGCGTGCCTTGATAGAGAAATTCCGTACCAGGGTGCCGGGCGTAGCTCTGCGCACGACAATGATTGTGGGACATCCTGGAGAGACGGAGCGCGAGTTCAAACAGCTTCTGAAGTTTGTGGAACAGATGCGCTTTGAGCGTCTGGGCGCATTCACATACAGCGAAGAGGAGGGGACTTACGGTGCCCTGAATTATAAGGATTCCATCCCCGAACGTGTCAAGAGGGAACGGTACGACCGCCTGATGGAGTTGCAGAGCGGCATTTCGCTTGAATACAATCTTTCGCGTGTCGGCTCAAGTCAACAGGTAATCGTGGATTCTTTCGAGGACGGCAACCTGATCTGCCGTTCCCGGCTGGAATCGCCTGACGTGGACGGACAGGTGATTGTCCCCGTAAAGGCGGCTCCGGCATCTCTCATCGGAAATTTTGTAAATGTAAAAATAACAGGTGCGGACTACTACGATCTGTCCGCCGAAATAATCTGATAGTACTATGTTGTTAGAAGGACAAACTGCATTGATTACGGGCGCGGCCCGCGGAATAGGCAAGGCCATCGCGCTCAAATTCGCCGCCGAAGGGGCCAACATCGCCTTTTGTGATATCGTGATAGACGAGGCGGCCTTGGCTACCAAAAGCGAACTTGAGGCTTTGGGCGTCAAAGTCCTGGCCATACAGAGCGACGTGTCTGACTTTGAACAGGCGGCAGGTGTCGTAGAACAGACCCTGAATGAGTTCGGACGGCTAGACATCCTGGTCAACAATGCCGGCATAACCCGCGACGGCCTTCTGGTGCGTATGGACGAGAAGGCATGGGACGATGTGCTGCGCGTAAACCTCAAGAGCGTCTACAATTATTGTCACGCCGCTGTCCCGGCTATGATGAAGGCACGCAAGGGGTGCATTATCAATGTCAGTTCGGTGGCAGGTCTGCACGGCAATGCCGGGCAGTGCAACTATTCCGCTTCGAAAGGTGCCATTGTGGCCTTTACCCGCACCCTGGCCAAGGAGGTCGGCCCGCGCAATATCCGCGTCAATGCCGTCGCGCCGGGTTTCATCCTTACCGATATGACAAAGAAACTTCCCGAGGATATGCTCAAGAAGTGGGTGGACAACATTCCTCTCCGCCGTGGCGGTACTCCCGAGGATATCGCCAATGTCTGCTGTTTCCTTGCCAGCGGGATGGCAGCCTATGTGTCGGGTCAGGTAATCACCATAGACGGTGCAATGCTCTCCTAAAGGGCTGTTGCGGCCGAAGTGTGCCATTTTGTCGCACCTGAGTGCGTTGGCAAACTATTTGCCTTGCAATATGGCGCGTAAGAGAAACAGATCATTATGAAAAACAATAAGGAATTCAAGAAAAAACACGGCCGGACAGAGTCCGGAGAACCTGTCCGGGAGCAGGCAGTACCTGCAGAAGAGACTGCCGGAGGGTTTGCAGCAGAAGATAACCCGGAAGAGGACGGTAAGGAGTGTGCCGGGACTGCTGCCGAAGGCGTTGCAGATGAATTGCAACAGGCCAGGGAGCGTCTGGCGCAGGCAGAAGACAAGTATCTCCGTCTGGCTGCCGAGTTTGACAACTACCGCCGCCGCACCTCCAGGGAAAAACTGGATTTGGTAAAGAATGCCGCAGAAGATGTCCTCAAGGGCTTACTGCCCGTGCTGGACGACTGTGAAAGGGCAATAGCGCAACTTGAAAAGACCGAGGCAAGTACCTTTGAAAAAGAAGGGACGGCCTTGATATATAACAAATTGAAGTCGTATGTCAAGAGCTGCGGTCTGGAAGAGATGTCTGTCCTTGGCAGTGAATTTGACACAGATACGGCAGAAGCCGTAGCCCAGGTTCCCGTACAGGATGCCGGCAGCAAGGGCAAGGTGGTGGATGTTATCCAGAAAGGCTATACCCTTAACGGCAAGGTTGTCAGGTTTGCCAAGGTCGTGATAGGACAATAGGAGGCTGAGGGCATTATGGCAGAGAAACGAGATTATTATGAGGTGCTGGGCGTAGAGCGTAACGCTACCGAAGAGGAGATAAAGAAGGCCTATCGCAAGAAGGCCATCCAGTATCACCCCGACAAGAACCCCGGCGACAAGGAAGCCGAAGAAAAGTTCAAGGAGGCGGCGGAAGCTTATGACGTGCTCAGCAATCCCGACAAACGGGCGCGTTACGACCGGTTCGGACACGCCGGTATGGGTGGTGCCGCCGGCGGCAGCGCCGGTGGATTCTCTATGGAGGATATCTTCTCCCAGTTCGGAGATATTTTCGGCGACGCCTTTGGCGGCGGTTTCGGCGGCGCATTCTCGAATTTCGGTTTCGGCGGCCGGTCTTCTTCCCGCAGGGTGCCGCGCGGCAGCGATATACGCATCCGCGTGAAGCTCGGCCTCAAGGATATAGTTCACGGCGTAGAGAAAACCGTCAAGATCAACAAGATGGTGCAATGCCCCGACTGCCACGGACGCGGAGCCGCCAGCGAGGCCGATATAAAGACTTGTCCGGACTGCAACGGTACGGGTATGGTCACCCGCGTACAGAAAACCATCTTGGGGGCTATGCAGACCACATCCCCCTGTCCCCGCTGTAACGGAGAAGGCAAGATTGTCACCGCTCCCTGCAAGAAGTGCGGCGGCAGCGGACTTGTTAAGCAGGCAGAAGAAATTACCTTCAAGATTCCCGCAGGAGTCCAGGAAGGGATGCAACTCACCGTGCAGGGCAAGGGAAATGCGGCCAAGGCAGGCGGAGTCAACGGCAACCTGCTGGTGGTCATAGAAGAAGAGAAGGATCCGGTTCTGGAACGTGACGGCAACGACCTGATTTACTCCCTCTTCATTTCCGTAGCAGATGCCATCAATGGCTGCGAGGCACAGATCCCGTCGGTGGACGGTATGCTCAAGATAAAAATCGAACCGGGTACACAGCCGGGCAAGACGCTTCGTCTGCGCGGCAAGGGTATCCCCGATGTAGACGGCTACGGTACCGGCGACCTTCTGGTCGTAGTCCAGGTGTGGATTCCCAGGAAGATATCAAAAGAAGAGAGGGAAATGGTTGCCAGACTCGGTCAGAGTGACAATTTCAAGGCACGTCCATCGCAGGAAGAGCGCAGCTTCTTCAACCGTATCAAAAATATGTTCAAATAGCAAATGAGACGGCTCTTCACCCTTTGTGCTGCAGTTCTGCTCTCTGTCGCCGCCTTTGCCCAAAGCAAGGGATACGGCTGGCCGATGGACCTGAAACCGGTATCTTTTTCCAGCACCTATGGAGAGTTGCGCCGTAACCATTTCCACGCAGGGCTGGACTGGCGTACCGGAGGACGCTCGGGAGAGAGGCTCTATTCCATCAAGGAGGGCTATGTATGCCGGCTGTCGGTTTCGCCCGTGGGCTACGGTAACGCGGTGTATATCCAGCATCCCGACGGTACGATGTCAGTATACGGGCATATGGCAAGTTTCAGGGATGACCTCGCTCAGCGTGTGCTCAGGGAGCAGTACGATAAGAAAAGTTACAGGGTGGTGATATATCCCTCCCCGGATGATTTTCCCGTGGAGAAGGGTGATTTTATAGGTCTTTCCGGCAACAGTGGCTCCTCTGGCGGCCCCCATTTGCATATGGAAATCCGCAAAGAGGGTGACAATCTGCCGGTGAACTACCTTGCCGACGGTACTTACCCGGTGACCGACACCAAAAAGCCGGTGATAAACAGGGTCGGGTTCTATGCGTTTGAAGATTCCTCTGCGGTGCCGGTAGTAAGACGGTTGCAGATGGTTTCCAACCCTGACAAGTACAAGGGGACGGTGGCTGTCAGTGACAAGTTCTATGTTGCCATAGATGCGGTTGACCATATGGACGGTACCGGCGGCCGTATGGCGGTGGAACGCTACCGGGTATATCTTGACTCTGAAAAAATATTCGATTTCAAGGTCGGTGATGTTCCCTACAGCAAGGGACGCTATTACGCCTGCCTGGTCCAGCAGGGAGAGAAGGGGCACGATTTGCTCAAAACGTGGTGCCCACCCAATAACGGGTTGCTCTATAAGGTAGAAGCCGACAACGACGGCATAATATGTCTCGAAGACGAAGGTACGCACACGCTCAAGGTGGTGGTGGCGGACTGCTTCGGCAACAGCAGCAGTTGCTCTTTCAGCGTGCGTCGCGATCCCAGCATCAAGGTTTTCGAACCCGCCGACACTGTCGGCCGGCTGGCCGCCCTGTGGTATGTTCCGACCGTGTATTCCAGCGACGGGATGACTTTGACCATTCCTGCAGCGTCGCTCAATGCCTCGGCATATATCAAATGTGAAAAAGTGTCTCGTGCCGACCCATCTTTGGGCCGCTATTCCGATGTCTGGACAATCGGAGACGGGAACATCCATCTGCAGCGGCCGCTCAGGATAAGGCTTTCCACCGCCAAGGTGCCCGCCGGCCTTTCGGACAAGGCCTATATCGCCCAACGCGACGACAAGGGCGAACTGTCTTATGCGGGAAATACTCCTGTTGAGGGAGGGCTTGAAGCGGAAACCCGTTTCGGAACTTTTCTGGTGGCGGTAGATACAGTCGCTCCCCAGCTTGTGCCGCGCGTGAAGGACGGTGACAAGCTGCCTTCGGACGGAAGGTTTTCCATAGAGGCGAATGACCGCGGGTGTGGAGTTGCACAGTTTGATGCGTCGTGGGACGGCGAGTGGATTCTTTCGCAATATGTCGGGGGACGTATCCAGATTTATCCGGACAAGCGCCATCGTACGGGTCGTACCCATAATGTTATGGTCTCGGCTACGGATCACTGCGGAAACTCTTCCACCATCCGCTTTGAGGTAATTTACTAGTTTCAAAAATTATTCGTCCAAATTTGGCGTAATAAAAATTATTTCTATCTTTGCAGTCCCAAAATAGAGCAACCTCTTGCGAGAATGGCTTTCAAGCCGCAATGTTGCAGTTAATTAAGAAAGAAATGGATTTACTTAAAGTAGCACAGGACGCATTGGCACAGGAGCCTAAGGAGTTTCCCAACTTCAAGGCAGGTGACACCGTTACCGTTACCTATGTCATCAAGGAGGAAAATAAAGAGCGTCAGCAGAAATTCCGTGGCGTAGTCATTCAGCGTCGCGGTGCAGGTATGACACAGACTTTCACTGTCCGCAAGATATCCAACGGTGTGGGTGTAGAGCGTATATTCCCTCTCGCTTCTCCGTTCATCGACTCCATCGAGGTCAACAAGGTCGGCAAGGTGCGTCGCGCACGCATTTTCTACCTCCGCAACCTCACCGGCAAGAAAGCCCGCATCAAAGAGAAAAAGTACAACGCACCTGCAAAGGAGCAGTAGTGCCTTGTCTCTTATAACGGCCGCGTAGCTCAACTGAATAGAGCACTTGACTACGGATCAAGAGGTTTTGGGTTTGAACCCCAACGTGGTCACTAAAAAAGCTTCCATCAGGAAGCTTTTTTTGTGACCTTTTGTCACCCATAATTACCCATCCCCCAACCCCCTTCCCTGGGAAGGGGGCGCCGCGACTTTTTTTGTGCGCTCAGCCCGGAGCGGCTTTTGTGCCAAAGTGACGTCAAGCGGGGTGGCTCCGGAGGTCAGTCTGAGGCAGATTGACCTGTCTGGACGGGCTTAATTGGCGCTTGACGGCAAGGCGTCCCTCGCTGTAGCGCCTTCACGGCTACTTTCGCTTGACGTCACTTTGGTATCTTCCGGTGGCTTGGGATATGCGGCTGCAGTTTCTTAGTGGCTTTGATACTTTGGACCGAAATGAGTATATTTGAGAAAATATACCCTGAATGAAACGTATTTTTCTCTCCCTTGTGGCAATGACCGTG
>CACYEB010000185.1 GCA_902773305.1 uncultured Bacteroidia bacterium | reverse complement strand
TTAAGAGACCCTTGGGATACTCTAAAGGTTCGAAAAGAGTATATACTTGTGTCCAAGACCCTGCTTTCCGAGCGGCCCTCCCTCAAGGACTCCCTCTCGAAACGCGGTATAGTGATAGCAACTCCGGTAGAAAATGTGGTCATATATACCTCCGTGCACGCCGCTATGGCAGAGCAAATGGGGCTGCTGGATAGGGTTTCCGGCGTTTGTGAACCTGAATACATTACTTCAAGTGAAATACTTGAACGAATTAAGAATCACCAAATTGCCGATTTGGGTAATTCGGCATCCCCAAATATAGAGAAGATAATATCACTCAACACCGAAGCCATCATTGCATCCCCATTTGAAAACAGTGGCTATGGAACTGCCGAAAAACTTGGAATACCGATAGTGGAGGCTGCCGACTATATGGAAAACCACCCCCTGGGACGCACCGAGTGGGTCAAATTCTACGGCCTGATGTTCGGCTGCAAGGATGCTGCCGACAGTCTTTTCGAGGCCACCAGAAGCAATTATGCGGCTCTTTGCGGCAAGAGTGCATCGGTAGCAAACCGCCCTACGGTTCTGCTCGAGCGTAAATGGGGGCAGACCTGGGCTGTACCGGCTGCCGGAAGCTATGTCGGTCAGTTGCACAGGGATGCCGGCGCCGAATACGTGTTTTCTGAGATCACATCTTCAAACAGTGTTCACAAAAGTTTCGAAGAGGTGTTCGAGAGGGGTTGCAATGCAGAATTCTGGTTTATGAAATATGGCGGCAAGCGTCCCCTGACCTACGATGACTTGAAGCGGGAATATCACCCCTATACCAACTTTGATGCGTATAAGTGCCACAGAATCTATGCTTGTAACACACTTGTAACGACTTATTACGACGATATTACCCTGCATCCGGACCAGATTCTGGCAGACCTGATATATATATATCACCCTGAACTTCTTCCAGAGCACAGGCTTAAGTACTATTTTCCCTTAAAGGATTAATTGAAATAACCGAGGTTTTTCCTGTTCATTATCACGTAGATGATAATGGGGGCACCTACGATTGATGTCATGGCATTCAACGGGAGCGGGCCACCTCCGGTGCTCAAGTTTGAGAGCAGGTTGCAGAGCAGCGCAATAGCTCCTCCGGTAAGGATAGTTACCGGCAGCAGACTGCGGTGATTGCTGCTGCCCAGACTCAGACGGGCTATATGGGGCACTGCCAGCCCAATGAACGATATCGGGCCGCAGAATGCCGTCACGGTGGCAGTCAACAAACCCGTCACCAATAGTATCGCCAGCCGTGCCGCCCGCACATTAATACCAAGATTGGCGGCATAAGATTCCCCGAGCAGCAGAGCATTAAGTGGTTTTACCAAAAGTAATGCAGCAATTAAGCCAGCCACAATGAACGATACAAACCAAGGAAGTTTTTCCATTGAGACACTTCCAAAATCGCCCATTCCCCACATCACATACTGATGCACCTTGTCGGCAGACGCATTGAAGTTGAGTATCGATATCAGCGAAGATGCCAGATAGCCCACCATAATACCTATAATCAGAAGCATCACATTGCTGCGCACCTTGTGCGAAAACCAAATGATTACGACCAGTACCACCGCCGCCCCTATGAAGGCGGCCGCAATTGTGGTCAGGTAGCTTGTGGTGGAGATGTAGAGCATTGCCAGCGCAACCCCAAGATTGGCTCCGTCGCTGATACCCAGTATAGAAGGACCGGCCAGCGGGTTCTTGAAGAATGTCTGCAGCAACAAACCGCTTGCCGCAAGCGCACTGCCGCCCAACAGGGCCGTTACCGCCTGAGGAAGGCGAGAAGAGAGCACAATATGGTTCCAACTGGGTTGCGCAGCCAGTTTGCCGAACAATATCCTTAAAGCCTCTATGAACGGTATCTTTACCGGTCCGGCCACTATATTGGCAAAGAAGAGCGCGACCAGCGTCACGCCTACTGCTGCATACGCGACCGTCCTGCCATGATTGCCTCTGCCGAAATTATTCATCTAAACGTCAATTGGAGTGATGCGCATTTGCGTCCGCATTCTTTGCCAAAGGTTTGCGCACCAGGTTGATGTATGATATGATACCCAGGGCGATTATCAGCAGGGCGTGTATTTCGTGATTCAGGGTGGCGAACAGGATGCCCGTGTCCCAGGAATGACCATAAAGCCCCACGGCAGCCGCCACAAGGTAGTGGTATGCCCCCACGCCTCCGGGAACCGGAACCACAGAGGCAATGTTTCCAACCAGCGACAGGAATGCGGCATCAGCCAGATTCATCCCGTCCAGGGCTGGCATCGCCTTGATAATGCAAAAGCACATCATCACATAGACAAACCAGATAAAGAATGTTGTAAAAGCCACCAGAAGCTTGTTCCTGCTCTTGTTGAATGCCCGTATGCCTGCCCACAGGCGGGAGATGGAGTCGGCAACCCGACGGCAGAACCCATAACGCTCCCTGAGCCTGAAAACTCCCACGATGAAAACCGCCACCGCTGCCACGACTATCGCCAGTATCCACCATACCCCGGCAGCGGTAAGGGGAGCGAGTATATTATCGGCAAAATAACCGCCGAAACGCTCCCACTGAAGCATCAGGGCAACTGCCAGCAGCACCAGAATCGCTATAAAGTCCCAGATCCTCTCGCAGAGCATCGTGCCCAGAGTCTTGTCAAACTCAATTTTCTTTGAAGATATATAGCCGCATCGCAGTATTTCGCCGGTGCCGGGCAGGGCGGCGCTCGCAAGGTTGCCCACGTTATCGGCATCCCATACCTTCAGGAACTTTACAGAGGAGTCAAAGGGCAGCAGCAACTCTTTCCACCTTACAGCGCGGCCTATCAGGGCAAGTATGGAAAGCAGGCAGAACAGCACCACCCAGAACCAGCGGGTCTGCTTCAGTCCGCTCAGAAAAGCACCGAAATCGACCTTGCGGAAGGCGAGGTACACAAGCAGAACGGCCGCTGCAAACAGCAGCGTGTATTTAAGTACGGAAAGTATCTTTTTCCTGGAAGTTGCAGACATTGTAAACAATTATGCGGCGAAGGTACAAAATATTGATGTATTTGAACAAAAAGAGAGCACCTCCAGCGGAGGTGCTCAACTTATTTATCAGTGATAGTGTTACCTGCGGCGGGCATTTGCGGAGCTGCCTGCGGTGCGTGCCGCTGCAGAAGTGCGGGCGCTGCTGCTGCCGGTGGCAGTGGTGGTTGCCCTTGCGGGAGTGTTGGCGGATGTGCGGCGGGTTCCTGCATTCACATTTCCTGCAGATGGCTTGCCGGTTGCGGGTGCCTTGACGGTGTTACCGCCGTGGTTGCCGTTTGCGGGTTTGACGGGCTTGTCAACATTGCCGCCAGGCTTGTTGCCTCCACCGTTGGCGGGCCTTGCCGGTTTGTCTGCACCGCCTGCTGCAGGCTTGTTTGGCTTAACGACATTACCATTGTGATGGTTGCCGCCTCCGGGTTTACCGTCGGGCTTCACAGCGGGTCTGTCGTGATGCTTGCCGTCGGGCTTGTGTGCCGGATTGTGCTTTCCGGGATGGTTATGGGCGAAGTGCATATTGTTGTGCGGCTCTTTGTGGTAAGGTCTGTTTCCACGATAGGTAATGTATACCTTGGGTGCCGGACGGTAGAAGCGGTTGTATGCATAACGCTCATATACGGGGAAGTACCAGGTGTTGTTCCTGTAAGCAACCGGACGGTAGAAGTATTCGGATTCAAGGAAGAGTCTGTACTGCCAGCGGGTGAGCACATATCCGAGCTCGTTTGCGCGGCGTGTCCAGTAGATACCGAGTATATCCGAAGTACCTATCAGGCTGTCGAAGTAGTCGAAATTGATTTCATAGACGGCTTCGTACTGTGCATCGGTAAGATTCAGCTCGTAGGCCATCTTGTCGGTGAGGAAGAGCGCCTCGCTGCGGGCTCTTGCGGTGGACATTGCGCTTGCCTGGAAAACTGTGGCCGTGAGAAGCGCAACTGCTGTGATGAGAAACTTTTTCATGGCTATTAGTTTTATAGGTTTGTACTCACTTTTTCATATTTTCAACTAGCGTGCCAAACTTTAAAATCGTACTCACAAGCACTCCTATGACGTTGCGGTATGTTTCGTTTTGGGTACTTATAATCTGTAATTGAAGTACCTGCGAAGAGGGTTGCACGATTGACTTCAAATGTCTAACTTAGCCGAAAAGAAATCAATATATTTTTATTAGATATGAGCAAAAAAACACTTTCACCAGCCGTCGCGATTCTCTACACGTTTTTCGTGATGGGGTTTTGCGACGTGGTCGGTGCCGCCACCGCCTATGTAAAAACAGATTTCAACCTGAGCGAGTCCCTGGCCGGCTTCATTCCCTCTGCCGTCTTCATCTGGTTCTTGCTGTTGAGCATTCCAACAGCGCTGCTTATGAACAAGATCGGCCGCAAGAAAACGGTGCAATTGAGCAATGCCGTTACTTTCCTGGGGATGATAATACCCTTTATAAGCTACACGCTGCCCACCTGCCTTATCGCATTCGCCCTGCTGGGTATCGGCAACACCATCCTTCAGGTATCACTCAACCCGCTTCTCAGCAATGTGATCAAAGGCGACAAACTCACCAGCAGTATGACCGCCGGCCAGCTGATCAAGGCCATCTGCTCACTCACCTCGCCATACATCGCCCTGTTTGCCACCAACATCCTGGGAGGATGGCAGTATATTTTCCCCATCTTTGCCGGACTTACCCTGCTCAGCGCCGTATGGTTGATGCTCACCGAGATTCCCAAGGAGGAACGGGACAACGATGCTCCGGCAGGAGCCAGGGAGACATTCAAATTACTGGGTGACCCCACTATATTTATGCTCTTTCTGGGTATCGTCTTTGTTGTGGGAGTAGATGTTGGCTCAAACACCGTAGCCCCCAAACTGCTTATGGAAAGGGTGGGGCTCCCGGTAGAGAAAGCCGGCCTGGGCAGTAGTGCATATTTTCTGGGCAGGACCGTAGGCGCATTTCTGGGGACATTCCTATTGCTCAAGCTCAACGACCGGAAATATTTCTTCTATAATATAATACTTGCAGTTGCGGCTCTCATAGCTCTCTTCTTCGTAAAGAGCCAGTGGGGTATAGTCGCATTGCTGGCCGCCATCGGTTTCACCTGCTCCTGCATCTTTACCATTATCTTCTCTGCAGCCATCCAGGCTCGTCCCGAGAAAACCAACGAGATATCAGGTCTGATGATAACAGGTATAGTGGGCGGTGCGATTATCCCGCCGCTGATGGGCTTTGCAACGGAGAAGGCCGGCAGCCAGGCCGGTTCGCTGATTGTAATCGGCATCTGTATGGCATATCTGGTATTCTGCGCCGTACGGCTCCTTTCAAAGGCTAAGGCTAAGTAGCAGTTCCAAAGTTTTTTATACGATAAATGCCGGCCATTGTTGTGGCCGGCATTTATCGTATGGATGGTTTGACCTACGCAATGGGAATGACTTTCGCCAAAGAGGCGATATCCTCTTCTTTGGTGGCCCAGCTAGTTACGAAACGCACGGTAGATGACTCCTTGCCGCGCGGCCCCCAATATTCAAAGGTGGCCGACTTGGCGATTTTGTCTATGACGGCATTGGGAAGGGTGAAGAACTGCTGGTTGGTGGGGGAGTCGATGGCAGGCTGGAAGCCTTTGGCCTCAAAGGCGGCCCGCAGGGCAAGGGCACGCTCTACGCCGGTGCGACCGCACTCCAGAAACAGTTTGAAGCCGGAGGCGAACATCGTTTCGAATTGCAGACCCAGCAGTCTTCCCTTGGCCAGAAGCGCACCGCTGCGCTTGATATGGGTAAAGAAGTGGGGTGCATAGTCGGGATGCTTTATGACAACGGCTTCGCCGAACAGGGTGCCGGCCTTGGTACCCCCCACATAAAAGGCGTCGCAGAGCCGTCCGAGGTCTTTTATGGTGACGTCACACCATTTGCTGGCAAGACCGTAGGCCAGCCGTGCACCGTCAAGATATAGTTTGAGGGAGAAACGTCGGCAGGTGTCCGCGATGGCTTCAAGTTCTCCGAGTGAGTAGAGGGTGCCGAATTCGGTGGGGAACGATATATAGACCATTGCAGGTATCGCCATGTGCTCCCAGGTGTCATCGGCATTGAAATCT
>CACYEB010000184.1 GCA_902773305.1 uncultured Bacteroidia bacterium | reverse complement strand
CTCGAGAAAAAATTTTTATATAGTTCAAGAGATATTACCTTTGTAATAGGCGGCAGCTACGGCTTTTGCAAAGAGGTTTACGAGCGGTCCAACGAGATGATTTCACTCTCAAGGATGACATTTTCCCACCAGATTTGCAGGCTGATTTTTGCCGAGCAGCTGTATCGCGTCTTTACGATTATCAAGGGAGAACCTTACCATCACGAATGAAGAAGGCCTACAAGTATGCTCTTATATCACTGGTCGCAGTAGCGGCCGTGCTGTTTGCAGCATCTTTTTTCGAGAAGGATCCCGCCAGAGTAATGCACTCCCAGGCACGCAAGGTAGAGCGGACCCTCCACCACCGCGAGCGCATACTTGACCGGTACTGCTCCGGCATTCTCGAGGGTACTTCGCGCCTGGCCGACAAGGCCGACCTGCCCGAAGATATGGTGATTTACCTCTACAAGGATGACACGCTCAAGGGGTGGATAAACCAGTTCCCGATAGCCAACGACCAAATCGTGGTTGACAGGTCGTTTTACAGGCTTCACCATCTCTCCGGTCCGGACCAGGCTTTCCTTGCCCCACTGGCCTTTCTGGACAGCGACCAGGCCTACGTCAATCTCGGTTCGGCGTGGTATTACATAAAATCGGCAAGCCGGGGCAGTGAAAGGCTGCTGTGCGGAATTTGCATCAAGCGCGAATATCCCCAGGATAATATGAGCTATGCCAACGGCGTCAACCCCCGCCTGCGGCTCGACGACAAGTTCACCACCGTTCCCCTGAACTCAGTTTCGGGGGCCATCGTAAAGTCACTTTCCGGCAGGCCGCTGTTTTCGATTGCAGAAAATACCCGCTCGCACTACAGCTACGGATACTATCCGCTCCACTGGGTGGTGATACTGCTGCTCATCGTGGCGGCCATTCTGCTGCACTTTGCCCTGCGCAACAAATATTCGCTGGCCATATATCTGGCGGCCGTGACGCTGCTGGCGGTATGGGCTATGCATCTGGCCGGCATCTGCGATCCGGCAGGCGAACTTTTCTCTCCGCTGACCTACGCGGGCAGCAACTTGCTTGACTCTCTGGCCAGCCTGCTGACAGTCAATGTATATCTCGTTTTGGTAACGGTAGGACTGGTGGTGATGAGGGCGAAGATGCTCAAATGGTACCGCCGTCTGGGAAAAGGTATGCGCATAACGTGCTCCGCAGTGTGCATAGCGGCCACGCTGCTGCTGGCCATCTACATAAACTATTCTTTCCGCTCGCTGATTTTCAATTCCAACCTGTCGCTCAACCTGGGGCGCATCTACAGCATCAACCTGTATTCGGTGCTGGCGCTGGTCTCATACGGTCTGTTGTTCGCCGCCCTGCTGCATTTGCTCCAGATGAGCATTACCTCCATTTTCGGCAGGCGGGTCGTCAATCTGTACTCCTGGCAGCTGTTGCTGGTGTATCTGCTGATTATCTCGCTGTACTCCACCCTGACCATATACTCCACAAGCCTCAGGAAGGAATACAGCAGCAACAAGGTAACCACCGACAAGTTGTCCATAGACCGTGACCTCTCGCTGGAGATGCAGTTGCGGATGATTGAGTCCGGAATCAAGAACGACCAGATAATAGCGATGCTCTGCTTCTGGCCCGACGGCGGCAATGACATTATCCGCAACCGTCTGCTGGAGCGCTACCTATTCAGGAGTTTCTCTTCGCGGTACAATATGCTGGTAACCACCTGCAACTCCGCCACCCAACTCATAATCAACCGCAACACTCCCGCTGTAAACTGTATGGGTTTTTACAGCGACGAACTGCGCAAGAACGGCGTACCTCTCACCGGTGGCTCCAGCTTTTTCTATATGAACAACCTCAACGGCCAGACCAGGTATCTGGGAGTATTCACATATGTCGACTATAATACCATGCAGGCTACCAACCTCTACATAGAGATAGCCTCCAGGTTTATGTCCGACAAAGGGACCAATATGTCCGGGATTCTCACCAAACAGTCTTCGGACATCGACCTGCCGCCGTTTTATTCCTACGCAAAGTATTATTCCGGCAAGTTGGTTTCTTATTCCGGCAGAGAGTCGTTTCCCACCGAGATCAACCCCGATGACTACAGCGACGGGTATTATATGCAGCACACCAGCAGGAGTGTCCGCTTCATCAACAAGGTTTCGGAAGACGACCTGGTGATACTCAGCCGGCCCGTGCCGGGATTTATGCGTCATCTGGTGCTCTTCTCTTACCTGCTGCTGCTGTTCGGACTTATCATAGTTCCCGCGACTTCAGGCCTTCGGAAGAGTTCCCTGCTGTCTATGCCCCGCAACTCGTACAAACGGCGCATCACTTTGCTGATGCTGCTTTCCACGCTGTTGGCTCTCGCCTGCGTCGGCATCGGCACTATATGGTTCACCGTCAAGCGCAACAAGACCATCAACGAACGTAATATGGTGGCCAATATGGAGATAGTCCAGTCCACTCTCTCGGACTACTGCCAATATGCGCTGCTGTATGCCGACATCAACACCCCCCAGTTGCAGGAGGCAATGAAATCGCTCTCCAACAGCACCGGCAACGACATCAATATTTACGACACCAACGGATTGCTGGTGAACACCACCCAGCCCGAAATCTATAATCAGTCGGTACTCGGCCTCAGGATGGACCATTCCGCCTACCGGGCCATCGTGGAAAACAGTTATATGAACTATATCGGGGAAGAGAGCATCGCAGGCAACTCATTCCAGTCTATCTATGCGCCCCTCTACAATATAGACGGAGACCTCGTAGCCATAGCCAACATTCCCCACGTAACCGGACAGTCCCAGTTCCAGCAGGAGGGCGCCATAATCCTGGCCAGCATCATCAACCTGTATCTGGTGATCCTGATTGCCAGCATTCTGATAAGCCTTATGATGGCCGACTCCATCTCGAAGCCGCTGACGCGCATCCGAAGCTTTATGGAGCGTTTGCCCCGCAGCAACAAGAAGGAGCATCTGGCCTACAGGGAGGGTAATGACGAACTGGGCATGCTGGTGGCCGCATACAACCGTATGGTGGACGAACTTGACGAGAGTACCCGCCGCCTGGCCCGTACCGAGCGGGAAACTGCGTGGAAAGAGATGGCGCGCCAGATTGCACACGAGATCAAGAATCCGCTGACCCCGATGCAGTTGAGCATCCAGCACGTACAGAGGCTCCGCAAAAACAATGTTCCCGGCTGGGAAGAGGAGTTTGACAAGGTGAGCCGCTCGCTGCTGGAACAGATCGATATCCTCTCCAGCACCGCTTCCGACTTCTCCACCCTCTCGAAGCTGCTGGCCGACGAACAGTCCGGCCAGCAAGACCTGGTGGCTCTGCTCAACCAGGAGATGGTGCTCTTCAAGGGCCACGAAAATATCTCGGTGACATTTGAGACCGATCTGGAAAACGCCTTTGTAGAAATCCGCAAGCAGCAAATCATAAGGGCGTTTGTAAACCTCATTACCAATGCAGAGCAGGCCTTGGAAAAGACGGGAGGCAATGTGCTTGTTACGCTTTGCCGTAGAGGCTCCGTCTATCAGGTAACAGTGGAGGATGACGGCCCCGGCGTCAAGGATGAGTTCATAAGCAGGCTGTTCAGCCCCAACTTTACCACAAAGGTGGGCGGCAGCGGCCTTGGCCTGGCAATATGCAAAGATATCTTCGAGCAGAACGACGGCTCTATCAGCTACACAAAGAGCGAACGTCTGGGCGGAGCATCATTTGTCGTGACCCTGCCCGCTGCCGGCCAGGTATCCAAGGCGTAATGCCTTGTCCTCTTTTATCACTCCGTTTTTCACCAGGTCATCCAGCGACCAGGCGATGGTGTCTGTCACAGATTTATAGCGGATGATGCCCTTGGCCGCATAGGCTCCGATATAGGGATGGGCAGACAGTTCTTCCCTTGTCGCACTCCACAGGGTGAAACGGGGGGATCCTCTTCCGAGCGTCACCGCCTGCTCGAAGCCGCCCAGCCTGTCAGCATCAAACCCGTCAATCTCAAGCAGTTGCTCTTTCGTGGTGAAGACTCCCCCAAGACGCCTGCGGTACTCCAGTATCTTTCCGGCGTAATAAGGGCCTATGCCGCGCAGCGAAAGCAGTTGCAGGCTGTCGGCGCTGTTCAGGTCGAGTCTGATGATCTTGATGTAAGGTTTCAGACGGCTGTAGGCGGCGCTGTCCACCACAT
Organism: uncultured Bacteroidia bacterium; assembly: GCA_902773305.1. GTDB lineage: Bacteria > Bacteroidota > Bacteroidia > Bacteroidales > UBA932 > Equibacterium. Next base: position 504 of record CACYEB010000184.1, on the reverse strand, counting down.
ACATCTTTGCGAAGTCTGCCGCAGAGTAGTATTTGCCGCCTTTGATGCGATAGTTTTCGATGACCTGTGCCTGCCTGTCGCTGAAACCAAGCCTCACCAGGTCATCGTGGGAAACCGTATTGGGATCGAACTCAAACGGCTCCGGCTCGGGTTTCCTGTTGAATTTCCCTGCAACCGCCCGTCGCGAGTCGCTGTATCCCAGCTCCTGCCTGGGTGCAATACCTTTGCTGATACTGCTGGCGCGAGGATATGAAGCGCCATCAGGCGCTAGCGGAGCGCGTGTGGGTTGGCCTTCAGAATAGCCAGCGCGGAGCGGCGGGGCTTGGGGCGGAGCCCCAGTATCATAGTTCTCCCTGGCCCGGAGCAAGTCTTGTTCGGGGCTCAAGCCGGGCGAGACCATATACACCGTATCCACGTGACGGTCGCGGTTATAGCGGAACACATTACCGGTAAAGATGGCGGCCTGGAAGCCCAGGACCAAAAAAATGAGAGCCACAGCACCGG
>CACYEB010000183.1 GCA_902773305.1 uncultured Bacteroidia bacterium | reverse complement strand
GGGAGGTTGTAATCGACCTGGATGGTGCCCAGCTGCCAGCTGCGGCCGATGGCATCCTTCACCATAAAGTCCAGCTTGGGACCGTAGAACGCAGCTTCTCCCAGTTCCACGACCGTAGGGAGATTCTTCTCTGCAGCCGCTTCTATGATGGCCTGCTCTGCCTTGGCCCAGTTCTCGTCGCTGCCGATATACTTGGTCTTGTTGTTGGGGTCACGCAAAGACACCTGGGCGGTGAAGTCCTTGAAATTGAGGGTCTTGAACACATAAAGGATGATATCTATCACCTTGCAGAACTCCTCTTTTATCTGGTCGGGACGGCAGAAGAGATGGGCGTCGTCCTGTGTAAAGCCGCGCACACGGGTCAGGCCGTGCAGCTCGCCGCTCTGCTCGTAGCGGTACACCGTTCCGAACTCGGCAAAGCGGAGCGGGAGGTCCTTGTAAGAGCGCGGCTTGCTGCGGTAAATCTCGCAGTGGTGAGGGCAGTTCATCGGCTTGAGCAGATACTCCTCACCCTCCTGCGGAGTTGTAATCGGGCGGAAACTGTCCGCACCGTAGTGTGCCCAGTGGCCGCTGGTCACATAAAGGTCCTTGCTGCCGATATGGGGGGTGATGACGGGCAGATAGCCGTATTTCTTCTGTACCTTCTGCAGGAACTCCTGCAGGCGGCCGCGCAGGTCGGCGCCCTTGGGAAGCCAGAGCGGCAGGCCCTGTCCCACGCGGTTGGAGAATGTGAACAACTCCATCTCGCGGCCCAGTTTGCGGTGGTCGCGCTTCTTGGCCTCTTCCAGCATGGTGAGGTATTCATCCAGCATACTCTTCTTGGGGAAGGTGATGCCGTAGATACGGGTCAGCATCTTGTTGTGTTCGTCGCCACGCCAGTATGCACCGGCGATGCTGGTAAGCTTGATGGCCTTGATCATCGATGTGTCGCGAAGGTGAGGGCCGCGGCACAGGTCGGTGAAATTGCCGTTGGTATAGAAAGATATCGTACCGTCTTCAAGACCTTCGATAAGCTCGCACTTGTACTGGTCGCCCTTGGCCTTGAAGTTGGCCATAGCGTCTGCCTTGGCCACCTCGGTGCGGACGAAACGTTCCTTTGTGCGGGCCAGCTCCAGCATCTTGGCCTCTATCCTGCCCAGGTCCTCTTCTGATATCTGCCTCTCTCCCAGGTCCACATCGTAATAGAAACCGTTGTCTATCGCGGGACCGATGCCGAACTTGATGCCGGGATAGAGCGCTTCCAGCGCCTCTGCCATCAGGTGGCTCGACGAGTGCCAGAAAGCCTTCTTGGCCTCCTTGTCCTCCCACTTGTGCAACTTGAGTTCGGCGTCACACTCAATCGGGCGGTCGAGGTCGAATATCTCACCGTTGACGGTAGCCACAATTACATCCGCAGCCAGCCTGGGGCTGATGCCCATAGCTATCTCATAGGCGGTTATGCCTTTTTCGTACTCCTTGACGGCACCGTCGGGAAAAGTGATTTTAATCATTACTTATCAATTAATCGGTTAATCTGATATGTGCATATCCGTGCAAAGTTAAAAACAAATTATTACATTTGCGTAAATAAAAACACTGCAAAACAATGAGCGAATACAACAACAGCTACAAATGGGGCCAGGCAGCCGTCAAAGGCCTGCTGCTGGCACTTGTCACCATAGCGTGCAGCACAGTCGCATATCTTTTCCCCGACAAGACCTTCATCAACCTTGTGATGTCCCTGGTAAAACTTGTCGGTTCGATCTGGCTGCTGGTCTATTTTATGAAAGAGTACGCCAAGACCACCGGTCAGCAGCCGTTCAGTTTCGGCGTTGCCACCGTCCTCTTCTCTTCGCTTATCTGCGCCTTTTTTGATGCGGCCAGCTATGCTTGGCTGTTCCCCAGCCTGGCGGAGACTGCAAACGAAGCAATGTCACAGGCACTCTCCACACTGCCTTCCGAGGCGCAGAGCATCGCAGAGCGGATGATGGACAACTATCCCCGCATCGCTTTCATTTCCGGCTTCATCAAAGATTTCATCATAGGCCTGATAGTGGCGGCCATTGCCAATTCGTCAATGCGCCCCAAAGACCCGTTTGCAGCTGACAAGCAGGAAGACGAACTCGCATAACGATGGATATCTCCATAGTCATATCCATATACAACGAGGCTGAGTCGCTGGGCGAACTTGCAGGCCGCATCCACGAAGAATTGTCCCCCACCGGGATGAGTTTCGAGATGATTATGGTAGATGACGGCAGCACGGATTCTTCCTGGGAGACCATCTGCAGCCTCAAGCACACCTACTCCAACCTGCAGGGAATCCGTTTCCGCCGCAACTACGGCAAATCCGCTGCGCTGTTCTGCGGCTTCGAGGCTGCTACCGGCGACGTAGTGGTCACGATGGACGCCGACCTGCAGGACGACCCGGCCGAGATTGCCCCCCTGGTGCGTATGGTACGTCAGGAGGGCTATGACCTGGTTTCGGGCTGGAAGAAGAAACGCTACGACAACGCCATCACCAAGAACATCCCTTCCAAGATATACAACTGGGCGGCACGCAGGGTCACCGGTCTCAAGCTGCACGATATGAACTGCGGTCTGAAGGCCTACCGGCGCGAAGTCGTCAAGGACATAGAGGTCTATGGCGAGATGCACCGCTTCATCCCCTATCTCGCCGCCAACGCCGGATACGACCGCATCGGGGAGAAGGAGGTCAGGCACCACGCCCGCAAATACGGTTCCAGCAAGTTCGGTATGGAGCGGTTTATGAACGGCTTCCTCGACCTGATGACCATCTGGTTCCTGCAGAAGTTCGGGCGCAAGCCGATGCATCTGTTCGGAGTCGTCGGCACGCTGATGTTCGTAGCCGGCACCATCTGCGCCGTATGGCTCATCGTAGAGAAACTCATCCGGCAGAGCCACGGCCTCGCCTTCCGCCAGGTCGCCGACCAGCCGCTGTTCTACGTGGCCATAGTGTGCCTGCTGATTGGCGTTATGCTGTTTCTGACCGGCTTCATCGCAGAGCTCATCTCGCGCAACTCCGCCGGACGGAACACCTACAACATCAGGGAAAGGATTTAAATTCCGCAGAAATACAGGGCATACGCAACGACGGCCGCCACCGCCGCGTTGATCGCCTTTACCTTCAGGAAGCCCGTCTTTGACTCAGCCAGAAGCGGCAGGCCGGCGTGGCCGTCCTGCGAAATGCTGCTGGCCAGCAGCACGCTGAAGGGAATCATCCCGCCCGCGAACAGAGTCACGAAAATCAGGTGGGGGCCGGACTCGGGTATCATCCCTATGAGCACGGCCAGCAATATCAGGATGGGTATATTACCCTTGACTACCGACTCCAGATCGAAATAATGGGTGCCGATGCCTATGACCAGCAACGCGCCGAAACTCCACAGGAAAACCTTCAGGAAGTGCTTGCCAATCACGTGGTGCCAGAGATGCTCCTTTACGAAATGGTCGCTGCCGACCGCAACGAACCACAGCGCCAGCAGCGAACACACGGCGAACAGCAGATTTATCCAATACTCGTCGAATATCTCCAGACCCGATGCGGCTCCGTGCCCCTCGTCGCCGAAGATTCCCAGTGCAAGGGCCGCGATAAAAAGCGCGATGCCGATCAGCATCACAACCCTTTGCCAGCACGGGTGCGCCAGGTTGCGCCAGCTGTGTTCTATCCCGTGACTGTCCCCGCCGTGTACCTCGAAACTTTCGTCGCAACACCCGGCGGCACTCTTTTGCGGAAATATCCTGTCCACCAGTATTCCGGCCGCGATACCCGTCACCAGGAGCACGGCAAACAGCAGAAGGGCCTTGCCCGGAAACATAGCCAGCATCACGAACGCCTCGTCTCCAGACGAAGCTATCATCATAGCGACCAGGGCCCCGAAGGAGATAAGCCCGTGGGAATAAAGCGAGACACCCGCAAAGCCTCCCACACAGCCCGGCACGACTCCCAGCAGTGCGCCGGCGACGACCCCGCCCAGCCGCGAGCGGCCGGCGACGGCCTTCAACTTACCGCCCGAAGTGACATTGAACCACTCGAGCATCATCATCATAATGATGACCAGGCCGGTAATCAGAAGCGCACCCGAGAGGGCGTCCGTCAGAATCTCCATAAACTACTCCTTGTATTTGTCAATCAGCGCCTCGGCTGCGGCGAAAGAGTCCATCCGGCCCTCCAGGACCATTTGCTCGAAATCGGGCAGCAGGCGCTCTATCTTTTCGTCTTCATAGAACATATTCTTGAGCGACTCGTTGATGGTCTCGTACATCCAGAAGCGGGACTGCTGGCTGCGGCGCCTGGAAAAGAAGCCGTTGCCGCGCACCAGGGTAAAGTATTCCTCTATCTTCTGCATTATAGCATCCAGCCCGTCCCCTGTTACGGCAGAAGAAGTCACCGCTGTGGGCACCCAGCCCGATTCGGTGGGCGGGAAAAGATGAAGGGCGCTTGCATAGAGCGACCGGGCCACCTTGGCCTTCTCTATGTTGTTGCCGTCGGCCTTGGTGATGGCTATCAGGTCCGACATCTCCATAATGCCGCGCTTGATGCCCTGCAGTTCATCTCCCGCACCGGAGAGCATCAGCAGCAAGAAAAAGTCGCTCATGGAATGGACGGCGGTCTCGCTCTGCCCCACTCCGACGGTCTCGATGAATATCACGTCGTAACCTGCCGCCTCGCAGAGGAGAATGGTTTCACGGGTACGTCGAGCCACGCCGCCCAGGCTGCCGGCACTGGGGCTGGGGCGGATAAACACCTTGGGGTCGCGCACCAGAGTTTCCATCCTGGTCTTGTCGCCCAAAATCGAGCCCTTGGAACGTTCGCTGGAGGGGTCTATCGCCAGCACGGCGAGTTTGTGGCCGCGACCGGTGATGTGCGAACCGAAGGCCTCT
>CACYEB010000182.1 GCA_902773305.1 uncultured Bacteroidia bacterium | reverse complement strand
CTGTTAGTGTATTTCGGGAGATAGTCGCCCTCGCTATGCTACGCAAAGCTTTTTCTGCGCTGTATCGCTCGGGCTGATAACCTCCGGATGCATCTGCCCGGAGCGTTACTCGAACGCCTTTTCCATCAAATCGGCGTACTTCTTAGTGATGTTGGCGCGCTTGAGTTTGAGCGTTTGTGAAAGCATTCCGTTGTCCAGACCCCAGACGTCGTCTATAAACTGCTCCTTCTTGATCTGCTCGTGAGCCGCCAGTGATTCGTTGACCGTGGCAATCTCCTGATGCAGAGCGGCCAGCAGTTTCTCGTTGGCAAGCATACTCTGGTTGTCGGTGACCGTGATGTGCTCTTCTTTGGCCAGCTCACGCAGGGCGGCAAAGTCGGGGATAATTATGGCAGACGCATATTTATGGTTCTCGCCGAAAACTATGCACTGGGCAATCAGGTCAGACTCCTTGAGCCTGGTCTCGATGGCTTGCGGCGCAATATACTTGCCGTTGTTGAGCTTGAACATCTCCTTCTTGCGGTCGGTGATCTTCAAGAACTTGCCGTCTACCAGATAGCCGATGTCGCCGGTGTGCAGGAATCCCTCCTCGTCTATTATCTGTTTCGTCTGTTCGGGATCCTTGTAGTAGCCCATCATCACGTGCGGGCCCCGGGTCAGGATTTCGCCCTCGTCGGTGAACTTGATTTCCGTGCCGTCTATCGGCTGCCCTACGGTGCCGATAATCACCAGTTTGTCCACCGGATTGTTCACAGAAATAACGGGAGATGTCTCGGTCATACCGTAACCCTCGCAGAGCTGGAATCCGGCCGCGGTAAAGCAACGCACGATTTTCTCCTGGATGGAGCTGCCTCCGCTGACCACGATCATCTTATGGCCGCCGAGCGCTTCGCGCCAGCGTTTGTATATGAGAGCATCGTAAATGCTGTGGCGCAACCGATACAGGGGATTCCTGTTATAACTGTCAAACTTGTTGGCGAAGCGCCAGGCCTTGCGGTAGAGCCATTTCTTGAAACCCGTCAGCGCTTTGCCGGCAGCCTCGAACTTGGAATACATCATCTCCAGCACACGGGGCACACCGCAGAAATTATCTGCGTGACAAGATGCCAGATCGGCCTGTATCGTAGAGAGGCTCTCTGCGTAGTAGATGCGGATGCCGCGCTCCAGATTGTCGTAAATCATTGTACGCTCATAGGCGTGGCAAAGCGGCAGGAAACTGAGGGCGATGTGGCGGTAGTCCATTATGTGGCGCACGGCGTGGGCGTGGGCGTCAAACACCAGGTTGCGGTGGCTGAGCATTACACCCTTGGGGCGCCCGGTAGTACCGGATGTATAAACTATTGAAACGCATTCGTCCTCGCCGATGGTCTTCTTGTTCTCTTCGAGAACGGCATTCCACTTCTCTTTCTGAACGTCACCCTTGGCGCAAAGCTGATGGAGGCAATACACCTCGTCGCTGTCGTCAATAAGTATGACCTTGATGTCGCGGCCAACTTCACCGGCCACCGGGGCAATCTTGTCGTACAGTTTCTTGTTGTCTATGAATATGACGCTTGCGTCGGAATGGTCAAAAATGTACAGATAATCATCGTGGCTCAAAGTTGCATAGACGGGCACGTGAATCATCCCGGCCAGGGCGCTGCCCATATCTATGAAGTTCCACTCGGGGCGGTTGGCGCTTATGCTGAGCACCTTCGTCCCCTTTTCGAATCCCTCTGCCAGAAGACCGCGGGCAACCGCATAAGAGCGCTCTACAAACTCGTCGGTGCTCACTTTTACCCATTGCCCCTTGATGCTGCGGGCAACGACGTCGGGCCTTTGCGGCAGGTCGTTTTTGATGTGATCGAGAAAATCGAACAGTCGTTTAATTTCCATTTGCTTGCATTAAAAACGCGACAAAGATATAAACAATTGCCGTAAATGGCGCAACCGGGGCAAAATTAAGCCCGTAACCGTCACGGCCCGGGCTTAACACATCACATTTAATTTTCAATGTCTAAACTGATTTCTTGTACTCTTCAGCTTTCAACAATGTATCAAATTCCGACGGGTCGGAAAACTTGATCCTGATTATCCAGCCCTCGTCATAAGGGCTTGCGTTGACCAGTTCCGGGGCACTTTCCAAGGCTTCGTTAAACTCGACGACCTCTCCGCTCACGGGCATATACGCTTCAGCCACCGTCTTGACCGCCTCGATATCTCCGAACTTCTCACCGGCCGAGAGCATCTCGCCCACCGTCGGAACATCAAGATAAACAATGTCGCCCAACTCGCCCTGTGCGAAATCGGTAATGCCCACGACGGCGATATCGCCCTCTATGCGCGCCCACTCGTGGTCTTTTGTGTAAAATAAATCTTCGGGTACTGTCATACAGTCACAAATTTACGGGAATTGGACGATATCTACAAGATTTTCAGCGAATTTTTTATCAAAACCTCCAGGGTTGCATCGGGTGTCTGTCTGAGCACCATATCCAGGGCTTTCTCTACATTCGGCTTGGAGAAGCCCAGAAGGACCAGGGCGCCGGCCGCCTCGTCGCGGACCGGGTTCTTCGCCAGCGCGGCCGCAGCGGGGAGAGACCGGCCTTCTCCCTTGACTATCTTGTCCTTGAGTTCCAGGATGATGCGCTCAGCCGTCTTGGCACCGATCCCCTTTATGGATTTGATGCGGGCCACATTGCCGCCGACGATCGCTTCCTGAAGTTCGTCGCTGCTCAGGGAAGAGAGCATCATCCGGGCCGTTCCGGGCCCCACGCCGTTGACGGAAATAAGCAGCGTGAAAAGCGCCCGCTCGTCTTTTGTACTGAAGCCGTAGAGCGCTTCTTCGTCTTCGCGCAGCAGGTGGTAGAGATACAGTTTGACCTTTTCCCCGGTTTTATGTTCTATCTCTGAGAATGTTCCCAGCGAAATCAATATTTTATAACCGACGCCGCCCGCCTCCAGAATGGCTTCGGCAGGATTCAGTTCAGCCAGTGTCCCGTATATATATTCGTACATATAATTGATAAAAATGATTACTTTTGCAGTTTGTAAAGTTACGAAAATTAGTTGGATTAATGAATTTCCCGCAGCAGATAAGGGCAGAATTTCCGATTCTCGACCGCAGGGTCGACTCCCGTCCGCTGGTCTATTTCGACAACGCGGCCACCAGCCAGCGGCCGTCGTGCGTTATTAATCTGCAACAGGAACTTTGCAGCGGGCACAACGCAAACATCCACCGGGCCGTACATACCCTCAGCTTCGAAGCTACCGGCTATTACGAAGCCGGCAGGCGCGCTGTGCAGAAATTCATCAATGCCGCATCGGCAGACGAGATTGTCTTGACATCCGGAGCCACGATGTCCATCAATCTGGTTGCGGAGTGTCTGGCGCGCGGCGGCTTCATCGGGTGCGGCGACGGTATCCTCCTGACAGAAGCGGAACATCACTCCAACATAGTCCCCTGGCAGATCGTGTGCGAACATACCGGATCACATCTTGAAGTGGTGCCGGTTGCGGCAGGGCGCAATGGGGCAAACGACGGCTCGGTTGATATGGCGGCCTTTTGTGCGGCTTTGCAGCGCGGCGTCAGGATGGTTGCCATAAACCATGTTTCCAACATCCTGGGTGTGGAGAATCCCATAAAGGAGATGGTCGCCGCCGCGCACGGGGCTGGGGTTCCGGTGCTGATAGACGGCGCCCAGGGCATAGCCCACCGCCGGGTGGATGTGCAAGCCCTGGATTGTGACTTCTATGTATTTTCGGGACACAAAATATACGCACCCACAGGAATCGGCGTGCTCTACGCCAAGCGCGAATGGCAACACAGGCTGCCCCCGTTTATGGGCGGCGGCGATATGGTGGGCAAGGTATCCTTTGACAAGACCACATACGCCGACCCGCCGCTCAAGTTCGAGGCCGGCACCGCCAACTTTGTGGCCGGAGCATGCCTCAGGCCGGCGCTGGAATTTGCAGCGAAAGTTATGGAGTCGCCGGCACAGGAAGCCCACACCGGCCGGCTTATATCGGCAATGAACGAGGCTCTGGCCTCTGTGGACGGCCTTTGGGTGGCGGCATCAGACGCCCGGAAGCGAATCCCGCTCTGGTCATTTACCATAGATGGGGTGCACCCGCTGGACGCGGCGACCCTGATGGACAAGTTCGGGGTTGCGTTGCGCAGCGGCCATATGTGCGCCGAACCGATTGTCGACCGCATCGGCGGTGGCAGTATGCTGCGCGCTTCACTTATGCCCTACAACACCCTGGAGGAGGTGGAAATATTCCGGGAGACCTTGCTGCGCACCGTTAAAATGCTGAGGAAATGATGAGTATTAACGACATACAGGATTCCATAATAGAAGAATTCGCGGTCTATGACGAGTGGCTCGACAAATACGAGTACCTCATTGACCTGGGGCGCGATCTGCCGCTTGCAGAGGAGGCTGACAAGACCGAAGGCAACCTTATAGACGGCTGCCAGTCGCGCGTATGGCTTGTCTGCCGCAGAGAAAGCGACGGGCGCCTCTATTTCAGGGCCGACAGCGACGCCATCATCACCAAGGGAATCATCTCCCTGCTGGTAAGGATTTTCGATGGGCAGACACCGGCAGATATCCTGGCGGCCGATTTGTATTTCATAGACGCCATCGGGCTCAAAGAGAATCTCTCCCCGACCAGGGCCGGCGGCCTGGCGGCCATGATAAAGCGCATCCGCGAAATCGCGGAGCAATACGGGGAGGGCTGAAGAATGGCAAAAACTGCGCTTGAGGCCAGTATAGTAATGGCGCTGCGCCAGGTTTACGATCCGGAGATTCCGGTAAACGTATACGACCTGGGACTGATATACGAGATTGCGGTGGATGGCGACCATAGGGTTGACATTAAAATGACCCTCACGGCACCCAACTGCCCCATCGCCGACGTGGTGGTGGAGAGCGTGGCCGAGGCGGTGCGCGACGTACCGGGGGTGACGGACGTGGCCATTGAATTGGTTTTTGAGCCGGAATGGAATAAGGAAATGATGAGCGAAGAGGCTCGCATAGAACTGGGGTTGGAATGATTTATTTGCTGCTCGGCTCCAATCTGGGAGACCGCGAGGCTTACCTGAATGCGGCCTGCGGTATGCTGGAGGATGCTCTCGGGGTGGATTTGAGGCGTACGGAGATAATGGAGACTGCGGCGGTCGGTTTTAACGCTCCGGCGTTTCTGAATATGGCGGTGGCCTTTGAAGCCCCTGCCGGG
>CACYEB010000181.1 GCA_902773305.1 uncultured Bacteroidia bacterium | reverse complement strand
GTCAGTGTCTCCTCCTTGCCGGCGCCCAGCAGCACGGCGGCGGAATAAACCGCCAGCAGGTTGTATGCGTTGTGCGCCCCTATGAAGCGTGTCCACACGGGCACGCCGTCTATCATAAGGTTCATCCCGTCCATGGTCTCTTCCAGCAACTTGCACTTGAAGTCGGCCATCTTCTTGCAGGAGTAGCGCCAGACGTGCGCCTTGCAGTTCTGCACCATTACCTCGCCGTTGGCATCGTCTATGTTTACCAGGGCGAAAGCATCCTTAGGCAGGCCGTCAAAGAAGGCCTTCTTGCAGTCGCGGTAGTTGTCAAAGGTCTTATGATAGTCCAGGTGGTCGTGGGTCAGGTTGGAGAAAATACCCCCCTTGAACTGCAGGTCGCTTATGCGGTCCTGGTCTATGGCGTGCGAGCTGACCTCCATAAAGCAATACTGGCATCCGGCTGCAACCATTTCGTCAAGCAGGGCGTTGAGCTCCAGAGGGTCGGGGGTGGTGTGGTCGGTGTGGTAACGCCTTTTGCCGATATAGTTGGCGATTGTCGATATCAGGCCGCACTCATATCCGAGCAGGGTAAAAAGACGGTAGAGCAGGGTGGCGGTGGTGGTTTTGCCGTTGGTGCCCGTCACTCCCACCAGATTGAGTTTCGAAGAGGGGCGGTCGTAGAACCGGGCGGCCAGCTGCGAGAGTGCCTTGCGGCTTGAAGGAACCTTTACAAACGTAACGCCGGGAGTTGTCAGAAACTCTCCGTCATTTTGATATACTACGGTGGAGGCGCCGTTCTCTATCGCTTTCGGAATGAACCTGTGTCCGTCGGCGGAGTTCCCCTCGATGGCCACGAAAAGACTTCCGGGAGTGCATTTGCGCGAGTCGGTCTCTATGGAGGTTATCCCGAGCGATTTCAGATCCAATTGTTCGAGTTTCATAACTTTTCTGCAAGCGATAGGGTTACACAATCCTCATTTATGTTTATCAGCGAGCCGGCTGCGGGGCTCTGGCCTACAATCTTGCCCTTTCCTTCAGACTCAACCCTGTAGCCTTGGGATTCGAGCAGATATACCGCATCGCGAAGCCCCATCCCGACGACGTTGGGGACACCGCTGATGGTGTCGTTCTGCCGCTTGTGCATATTCTCGGCAATCTGGGGCATAGCACCCGAAGAGACCACCGGAGAGTTCCAGTCGGGGGATGATGCATATATGTTGTTTATGATTTCGCAGGCTACCGGGCCTCCCCAGGTGCCGCCGTAGAAGTTCTTGGCTGCAAGACGGGAATATACGACCACGATGATGGAGTATTTGGGATTCTCGTAAGGGAAGAAACCCACGAACGACCCCTGGTGGCGTTTGCGGCCGGAGGCATCCATATAGCCTCCCTGCGGCAGGGCGATGCGGGCGGTCCCGGTCTTGCCGGCCACGTGGACCTTGCAGTCGGCGAATGCGCGCCGGGCTGTGCCGTTTTCCCCGATGACCACCCCGCGCAGCGCTTCTTTGGCCTGGGCGGCGGTCTCTTCGGAGCAGACCCTGCCGACCTCTTCTATCGGATAGGTATATTCCACTACGCCCCCCCTCTGGAGGTTGACGAAAAGGTGCGGCTTGACCATTATGCCGTCGTTGGCCACGGCGTTGTAGAAACTCAATATGTGAAGCGGTGTCAGCTGTACGGCATAACCCATACCTATCTGGGGCAAATCTGCCGGACTCCAGGTCTTGTCTTTGGGGTCGCGGATGCGTGCCTTGCCCATTCCGGGCAGGTCAAAGTCGTAGTTGTAGCTGATACGGCGCTCGTTGTTGAGCTTGTTCACGAAGTCTTGCGGGTTCTTGTCGTATTTCTCGCCCGCAATGCGGCGGAAAACGTTGTTGGATGATATCTCGAGTCCCTTGCGGATGGTTATCGTGCTGTAGTTTCTCAAGTATGTATCCTCGAACGGCTTCTTGACCTTGTAATAGTGCCACAGAACATCTGCATTCTGCCTGGTGTCCAAGGTGATTTTCTTGTCTTCGAGGGCGGTGACCAGGGTGGCCAGCTTGAACACGCTGCCCGGCTCGCCCAGACGCCCTATGGCGTAGTTGTACTGCTCGGTGAAGCGGCCCCGCTCGTCTTTTTCCATATTCACCATAGCCCGGATTTCTCCGGTAGCCACTTCCATAACAATCACGGTGCCGGCCTCCAGGTCGGCTTCGTTTTCAATCTTGTGCAGGAGAGCTTTCTGGGCGATATCCTGCATATCTATGTCAATTGAAATCTGTACGTCCTGTCCGTTGACTGCGGGAGTCTCGGCAAATCCGGCATCGGGAATCCAGATTCCCTTGTCGATGCGGCGCATCGGACGCACTCCAGGCTTGCCTCTCAGAACCGAATCCAGCGCCCCCTCTACACCTATGCGCGGTCTGTCTTCGCTGCTGCGCAGATAACCCAGTGCGCGGTAGGCCAGCTTGTCATAAGGATATTCGCGGTGATCTATCTGCTCTACGATGAGGCCTCCGCGCCGGCGCCCCTTCTCCAGAAGGGGATAATTGCTTATGGCTTTCATCTCGTCGTAGCCCACGTGCTGTTTAAGCAGGCGGGTGTAGCCCTTGCCTGCTGCACGGCGGCTTCGGAGCAGATTTACATATTCATCGACGCTCCGCTCCTTGTAGTTTGTGGAAAGAGCCTGCGCCAGCGGCCTTACATTGGCCTCGAATACCGAGTCTTCTGCGACCGTGCAGTCCAGCGCGATGAAATATTCGGGGGTGGAAAAGGCAAGATAGCGCCCGTCTGCAGCCAGGATACTGCCGCGTGCGGGCTCGATAGGGTCTTCGCGGGTAAGCCTCATCCCGTATTTGTCATATTCGATGCCCTTGTCGAAGAACTGCAAATCGACCATCCTGACAATCGCCACTATGCCGATTATCAGGAATATCGCGTAAACGATGCCGACTTTTATTGCGTTCTGCTTCATTCTGCCGTATCTATTCTATCACTATGCGCCTGGGCGGTTCCTGGGGGGCGTGGAGGGAGGTGTTTCCGCTGCCCACCAGCATTTTCTCTATACGGGTCCGCTGATCCAGTCCGGTGAGTTTGAGGTCCTTTTCGTGAAACTCGATCTTCAGCTCTTCGATGACCTTGTCATTCTTGTTGATCAGGGCCATGCGGTCTTCTACCCAGAGTCCCCAAATCAAGTAGAGGCTTATGAGCATAAAACAGAAAAAGATGAACAGGATTTGCCTGTCAACACCTTTTTTTGTTATATACTCGCCACCGAACAGTCCGGTGAACCATCTTCTCATCCTTTGTCCGGCACTCATACTACTTATACATCATTCCCGTTCTTTTTGCCACCCTCAGCTTGGCGCTGCGGGCGCGTGTGTTCTGCTGTATCTCCTCTTCCCGGGGGAGCACCGGCTTTGCCGTCACCTTCTCCAGCAGTCCGGCAGAGACGGCGTCCCTGACTGCGTTCTTGACGATGCGGTCTTCAAGCGAGTGATAGGTGATCACTGCCAGGATACCACCTTCGCCAAGCGATTTTATCGCCATCGGCATAAATCTCTCCAGCGCCTTCATCTCGTCGTTGACCTCTATGCGCAACGCCTGGTAGACCTTTGCCAGGAATTTGTGCGGTGCTGCCTTGGGGGTAATCCCTTCCAGGGCGGCGTTCAGCTCCGTGGTGGTGTTGAGCGGATTGGCTGCGCGGGCGGAGCATATAAGCCTTGCCGCCTGCCGGCTGCCCTTCACCTCACCGTATTCCCTGAATATCCTCTCCAGCGCCTCTTCCGTATATCCATTCACTACATCCTTCGCTGTTCTGGAGGCCCTGTCGCTCATACGCATATCCAAATCGCTGTCAAAGCGGAACGAAAAGCCGCGTTCGGCAGTGTCGAACTGGTGTGACGACACCCCAAGGTCGGCCAGGATGCCGTCCACATTCGTGAAACCGCTGCGGCGGACCCAGTTGTGGACGAACCTGAAGTTCGAGCGGACCGGAATCAGCCGCTTGTCGTCAGGTGCTCCGGCAAGGGCATCGCTGTCCTGGTCTATTGCGATAAGACGCCCCTTGGCTGACAACTGCTGCAGGATAGCCCTGCTGTGGCCGCCGCCTCCGAATGTGGCATCTACATAAACGCCGCTGGGTTTAATGGAGAGGGCGGATACACTTTCTTGCAAAAGAACAGGTGTATGATAGTCAGACATAGCCGTAATCTCCTTTTATCCAAGCGTCTTTTCTGCAAGTGCTACATATTCGTCATCGGATAATGTGATGCTTTCGAGGCTGTCCTTCGCCCAGATCTCTATTTTGAAGTCCCGTCCGCAGAAGACGGCTTCTTTCTCGATACCAACCGAATCCAGAAGAGCCTTCGGGATGGAAATCCTGCCAAGTTTCTCATCGGGGACGACCCAGGTGCGGTTGCTGGTATATGCACGCCAGAAACGCTCGTCATCCCTGTTGAAAAGATTAAGCCTTGCCCGCACTGCCTCGGACTCCCTTTCCCACGATTCGTAGGTGAACATCTCGAGGCAGTTTGCGAACAAAGTCTTTTTAACGACGAATCCCTGCTTGATGCTGTCGCCGCAGATGGCTTTGAAGGCAGAGGGGAAAACAAGCCTCCCCCTGTCGTCAACCTTAGCCTTGTATTCGCCGATAAAATTGATCATATGATAGAGTGATGTGTGTAAGGCAAAGGTATAATACTTTTTTGTGATTTTTTACATTTTTTTACAAAAATTTCCAAAAAATTACATTAGTCCCTAAATTTGTGTGCAACAAACAATTCGGGTATGACATCAAAACATATAGTTCTGGCTTTTTTGGCAGTGTCAGTGATGGCCGGCTGCACTGCTTCCAACGGCGGTCCGGGGGAGAAAATGGGGGACGTCAGGCGTACAGCCCGACCGGCCCAGGAGGCTGTTTCCGACACTGCCGGGCACACCTATGAACACGGCATTCCGGTGGATATGTATTCGGTGGACGACGGCGTCGTGGCGGAGGGCGACTACTTCTCTGTGCTGATGGAGAAACTGGGGGTGGGGCAGTCCACCGCGAACTCTTTGGCAGAGGCTTCCCGCAAGGTCTTCAATGTGAAGGATATCCGCGTCGGCAACCACTATCACGCCTATTACGCCCCCGACACCACCGGCGACGACAATCTGGCCTACTTCGTGTATGACCGCGACCGCAAGAGCGTGGTGGTGTTTGC
>CACYEB010000180.1 GCA_902773305.1 uncultured Bacteroidia bacterium | reverse complement strand
GTAACCCTTACTGCGGCCGTACTGCCTGATGATGCAACCGATAAGACAGTAGTCTGGGCATCTTCAGATGCTCAGGTGGCCTCTGTAACTGAAAATGGTGTTGTTAAAGCCCTCAAGGCAGGTACTGCAAACATCACCGCTACTTCCGGCAGCGCCTCCGGCAAGGCAGTCATCACTGTTGTCCCCGTAATCGGCACGGCAGAAGCATCCTACACCGTCGGCAATGAAGGCGGCAAGGTCAATATCGCAGTTGTAGCCCAATCGGTAAACATTGATGCCGATGCTCAGAAGTGGCTCTCTGCAAAAGTTGAGGCAGACAAGATAGTCATGACGGTTTCTCCCAACGAGGAATACGACGACCGCAGCGCAGAAATTACCATCGTCACTGTCTTCGGCGAGCAGAAGACCACCATCACTCAGGGGATGAACCTGGGTATCATTGCCGCAGCGACAGCTGAAGTTTCCTGCGAGGGGGGAGTCGTAGAGATTCCTGTAAATGCAAATGTGCCGTATAGTGCAGAAATCACCGCCGGTGAAGAGTGGCTCAGCGCTCTCGGCACCAAGGGCCTCACAGAGACTGTATATACCGTTACTGCAGCAAGAAACATAGCAATGGAAGCCCGCGAAGGCGAAATCACCTTTACCAGCGAAGATGGCACACTTACGCAGAAAGTTGCAGTCAAGCAGGCGACTCCTATATGGATGGATGCAACCATAGATGTACCCGCCAATCCTCGTAACACATATCCTGTGTTCAACAAGGAGATTACACGCGCATATTTCGTGACCCGCGGCGCACGCTATCTCTACGAGATCAATCTCGAGACCGGCACAATCGGCTGGAAGTTTGACATGTCGGACACCGACAAGAACGACAACGGCGGATGCATCTGCGTGAACCCGTTCACAGGTGACATCATTGTGAGCAAGAAGACAGCCATTATCTGCGTCAACAGTGACGGCACCCAGAAATGGTCGAAGGACGTTGCCGGACAGAATGCATTTTCAATAAACGGTTGCGGCCCCGCCATCAACAACGACGGCACGGTGGTATTCGCGCCCTGCCATGACAGGACATTCTATGCTCTCAGCGCAGCGGACGGCAGCACTCTTGCCACATTCGACATGGCCTACAACGGAACCAATGTGCAGTTCGGCGTCTATGGTGACAACAATATCTTGCTGGTGCGCCAGGGGCTCGACCCTGTTTTCCTGCATTTCACCGGAAATGCATTCGAAACCCTTGGCACCGTGGACTTCAAGGTTGGCCTGGCAGACTTGACATGCATCGCAATAGACAAGGCTCAAAAATATGCTTATATCCAGAGGAACGGTGGTTATGCATCGCTCTTCGACATTGAGACTATGACTCATGCCGGCATCTACCAACATGGCCAGAGCCATAGCTGGGCTCCCGGCATCACTCCTGACGGGCATGTATATTTCGCTGTCCAGGACGGAGTTTCGATAAAGGTGATTGACAGAGCCTCCAACTACAATACCGCAGATGCCTGGGTCTCCATCTCAACCGGCCTTGCCAACAACTCACTTAACTTTATGTGCCCCGCCTGCGATACTGAAAACAACCTCTACTACTACGGGAACACCCCGTTCAGCTTCTATAAGGTTCCTGTTACCGGCGGTACTCCCGAAGTGATTGCTACCCTGGACAAGTCCATTCCGGAATATCAGGCCGTGTTCAACTTTGGTGGCAATTACATTGTTATCGGCGGCGGCAAGACCACCGAAAACCGCATTGTGGTACTCAAGCTTGACGCCCGCCGTGCCCCCGGCTGGTCCGGCAATGGCGGCGACCCTTGCGGAACCAAGAATGCCAATCTTGTGTGGGCTGAATAGCCCCCGTAAGGAAATACAAACTATTTTTCGCTGTAGCGTGCGCTTCCCTGTTATTTTGCAGGGAAGCACACGCTGCAAGTGTTTACGGCGAATTCGGGATGCAAACGTAGAAAAACTTCGGCTGAAAAAACTTATATTTGTATATCTTATGCAATGACAGATGGGAGAATTCAAGATCCATTCGCCATACTCTCCGACCGGCGACCAGCCGCAGGCTATCGACCAGTTGTGCGCCGGCTTCGAGGCGGGAGTCCAGGCCCAGACT
>CACYEB010000179.1 GCA_902773305.1 uncultured Bacteroidia bacterium | reverse complement strand
GTGGCCCTGCCGCGGCGGTTCTGTGGATGGTCGGGAACCACATAGAGAGGGACGGTGCCCTCAAGCAGGGACTTCAGTATCTGGCAGGAGGCATCTTCCCCACCCTTTGCGATGGTATTCCCCATAGTACCGTGGATGCCCGCCACTTCGGCACAGGTCTCCATCTCCAGCAATGTGGTGATGTCGCTGTATCCCACCAGCCACTTGGGCGACGCAGAAAAGTCTTCCGGCTTGAAACGATCGATGAAATGGATGGTACCGTATCCTCCGCGGGTACATATTATCGCCTTTATTTCCGGATCCTCCAGAGCACGGCGGAGGTCGCTCTCCCGTTCGTCGTCACTGCCGGCATACCTGCCGGCGTGGAGCATCTGGACATTGTCGCCTATCACAGGCTCGTATCCCCAACTCCTGATTACGTCAGCGGCGCCGATGACATTCTCGAAAGGGGTGTAATATGCAGGAGAAATGATGGCAATCTTATCGCCTTTATTGAGATATTCAGGAATGACCGCCTCTATTGTCCGGTGCTTGACCGTATCCCGTGTATTTCTATCAACCCCGTTATGGAGTTCGTGGTGTTCGATTTCCGTCTGCGGCCGGGGTGGTTCCTGTACCCGCGCCCCTGAAGAAGGGCGCAACACGCCGCAGGAGGCGACAGTCATTGACAATGCTGCCAGGCAGATGATTCGGATATGGTTTTTCATTGCAGGAAAGGATTATTGCGGCGTTCGTCGCCGAGTACCGTCTGAGGACCGTGACCCGGATAGATCTCCACATCGTCGGGCAACGGGAGAATCTGGGATTCTATGCTGCGCATAAGGGTCGGGTGGTCGCTTCCCTTGAGATCGGTACGGCCGACCGTACCGCACATAATCGTGTCTCCCGTAAAGATGACCTTGGCCGCCTCGCAGTAAAGTGATACGCCGCCAAGGGTATGCCCCGGAGTAAGGAGGGGCTTGAAGACGGTCTCGCCAAAGGTCAACGGCACCTGACGGGCAAGATCTATTTCGTATGGTACCTGCTCAAAATCGAACTGATAGCGGTTGCCGTCGAATGCGCTGGTGCAATAAACATATTCGTCTATGCTGCACAGGGCAAAAGGGACGCCATAGCGTTCTTTCAAGAAACCCGCCCCGCAGACGTGGTCGTAGTGGCCGTGAGTGGCCACTACGGCACGCAGGAGGACATTGTTGGAGTCTATGAAATCTGCAATGGCGGCGTGCTCCTTCGGATAATTGTTGCCTGGATCCACCACAATCCCCTCCCCCGTCGAGTCCCACACGACGTAGGTATTCTCGCGGAATGGATTGAAAACGAATCTGGCTATCTGGAGCATACTAGTTCAACTTGTCAGCATTGGCAAGCAGATACTTCTCCGCTTCTGCGCTCCAAAGGCCGTTGTTCGCATCGCACAGTTCTGCCAGATGGGCATACACCGGGTTGGTCCTGCCCTTTAAAGCAAAGTCTGCAATAGCGGTCAGCGGCATAGTTATATGAGTGTATATCAGTTTCTTTCCACCGGGGATCGAAGGCAGGTTCAGCGTCGTGTCTATCACGGCGTTCAGACCACCGATATGGGTCACGAGACCGGCGGGATCAAGTCCCTTGCCCATATAATAGAGAGCCTCTTTCATATCGGCAGTATTGCCACCGCTGGTTCCCACCACGTGGGTAGAAGCATAATGCACATTGTAGAAGTTGAACGGAGCCTTGAAATCTGCACGGCCGGGACCCGAGAAAAAGTTGAGGCAACCGTCGTAGCCCAGAATGGCGTCTGCCTGCTCGATAACGGCGGGGACGGGAGCCATAACCACAACTTCGTCATAGCCGTCGCCACCCGCGATCTCACGCAGGGCAGCTACGGGGTCGGCCACGGCGCCGGTATTCACATAGCGCAGGTCGATGCCGCGGCTTGCAGCATACTCTTTGGTGTAAAGGGTAGCGGCACGGTCCAGACGCGCCTGGTCGATATCGGTAACCACAAACAGTGAAGGTCTGCGGTCTTCACGGTGCAGCACATAGTTGATGCAAGCCAGACCCATCGGACCTACGCCAGCCAGAAGGGCCATCTTGCCACCCTCCTTGATCTCCATCTTATGGACATAACTGCCGGGAGTGGTGTGATAACAGGCGTGCATCGCGCCAATCACGCAGCTGAGCGGCTCACTGAGCGATGCGGGATAGAAGGCGTCGCCCTGATATGGCAGCAGGCAGCCGTTCTCCATAACCTCGTTGGGAATCACTACATAAGTTGCATCGCCACCTATGTTTGAATATGAATAACCGGGTGCCGAGTGAATGCCCACGCGTCCGCCGGGCCAGTTCATTGCAGGCTGGATGGAAAACTTGTCTCCGGGTTTGAATTCGTCAGCCCACTTGCTGCCCACCTCTATGATCTCGCCGGCAAACTCGTGTCCGATGATCACGGGATTGGTGGCAGCATCGTTGGGAACACGTTTGTGGTCGGTGCCCTGGTGAGCCGCCTTGTAAGAAGACATACAGATACTGTCGCTCACCACCTTGGCGAGGATTTCGTTCTCTTTGATTGCGGGAAGTTCAAACTCTTCGAGCCTGAGGTCATCCTTTCCGTATAAACGAACTGCTTTTGTTTTCATATCGTTGGTATTGATTATTTCAACATTATCTGGCCGCCGGTAATGGGCAGTGCCTGGCCGGTCTCGCCGGTCTGGTCCACCAGGTACAAAACGCCCTTGGTGACATCCTTTGGAGTACAGCCCTTGTGCATAGGCACCTTGCTGAGATAGTACTCGCGCACATCATCTACTGTCTTGGCTCCGGGTACCTTGCCGGCATTGAGATACTGCACGTAGAGACCCTTCACGGGGTCGCTCCACAGCGGACCGTCCAGGAAGTTGCCGGGGCAGATTCCGTTGACCTTGATGCGGAACGGCGCCAGTTCCATAGCGAACGACTGCACCAGTCCCAGGCCGCCGAACTTGCTGCCGGCATAGGCAAAATTGGCCTTGCTGCCCTCCAGACCGCTCTTGGAGTTGATCTGGATGATATCGCCG
>CACYEB010000178.1 GCA_902773305.1 uncultured Bacteroidia bacterium | reverse complement strand
GTGGCCGCCTGCAAAGATGTTGGGGCAGGGAAGTCCCATATAAGAGAGGTTGGCGCCGTCGGTGCCGCCGCGGATGGGCTGTACGCGTGGCACTACTCCCGCCATCTCCATCGCCTTCATGGCATTCTCCACCACGTGGAAGTGCGGCTCCACCATCTCGCGCATATTGCGGTACTGGTCTTTGATTTCTGCGGTGACGATATTGCCGTATTTTTTATTGATGAAATCCACCGCATCCTGCACGATTTGCTTTTTGACCTCCAGCTTTGCTGCGTCGTGGTCGCGGATGATATAGCTCAGGTCGGCCTCCTCTACCACGCCCTTGAAACTGGTCAGGTGGATGAAACCCTCGTATCCCTGGGTATATTCGGGGCGCTGCTCTATGGGGAGCATCGTGTTCAGTTCCATTGCCACCAGGCAGGCGTTTATCATTTTGTTTTTGGCGTAGCCCGGGTGGATGTTGCGGCCGGCTATGTGGATCTTGGCGCCGGCGGCGTTGAAGTTTTCATATTCCAACTCGCCTATCATACCGCCGTCCATAGTGTAGCCGTAGTCGGCGCCGAATTTCTTGACATCGAACTTGACCACCCCCCGGCCAATCTCCTCGTCGGGAGTGAAGGCGATCTTGACCTCGCCGTGCTTGAATTCGGGGTGGGTCATCATATACTCCGCGGCACACATTATCTCCGCAACCCCGGCCTTGTCGTCGGCACCCAGCAAGGTGGTGCCGTCGGTGGTTACCAAGGTCTGTCCGCGGTATTGTGCCATTTCGGGGAATTCGCTCACCTTGAGGCTCTTGCCATCGCCCAGGGCAATATCACCGCCGTCGTAATTCTCTATTATCTGTGGTTTGATATCGCAGCCGGGGGCGTCGGGTGAAGTGTCCACGTGGGCTATGAAGCCCAGTTTTGGGGCGTTTGTATCCGTGTTGGCCGGGATGGTGGCCATCACATAGCCGTATTCGTCCAGGGAGGCTTCTATGCCCATCTGCTGCAGTTCTCCCTGCAGCTGGTCCAGGAGTTTGAGTTGCTTTTCAGTGGAGGGCTGGCTGGGGCTCTCTTCGCTGGACTGTGTGTCAAAAGAGACGTATCTGAGGAATTTGTCAAGTATCTTTTCCATTATTGCTCGGGTTTAGCTTTCAGTGACGAACAAATCATATAAATAATAATAAGCAGGTACGGAACAATGGCGATGACTTCGCCGTAGGTTGCGTTCCAGCCGCTGAGGAACCAGTCGACATTGGCGAACTTGAGTATCGCGCTCACCACACCCATGAGGGCGCCGCCGGCAATGAAGCCCGAGGCTATGAGAGTCCCCTTTTCCTGACGTGCGGTATTGAGCGCTTTGTCTTTGCTGCGGGAGCCCACAAACCAGCTTATGGCACCGCCTGCCAGCAGCGGGAGGTTGAGGTCGATGGGTATGAACATACCCAGGCAAAAGGCCAGTGCAGGAACCTTGAATATGGTGAGCAGGATGGCGATGACCGCACCGATGCCGTACATCAGCCAGGGGGCGCTGCCACCCTCCATCATCGGCTGGATTACGGCCGCCATAGCGTTGGCCTGAGGTGCTACCAGGGCCTCGGGGCCGGTGAAGCCGTAGGTCTTGTTCAGCAATATCACCACGCCGGCCACGGTTGCCGCTGCCACCAGCACGCCCACGAACTTCCATCCTTCCTGCTTGGCAGGGGTAGTACCGATCCAGTATCCGATCTTGAGGTCGGTGATAAAGCCGCCGGCGGTAGACAGCGCCGTGCACACCACACCGCCAATCAGCAGTGCTGCTACCATCCCGGAGTCGCCCTTGAGACCGCAGGCTACCAGCACCAGCGCAGTAATAATCAGAGTCATAATGGTCATACCGCTCACTGGGTTGGTGCCTACTATCGCGATGGCGTTTGCCGCCACGGTGGTGAAGAGAAAGGCGATGACAGTTACAATCAGCAGTCCTACCAGCGCCTGCCATAGGTTGTTTACTATGCCGCCAATGGCAAAGAAAGCAAACACTGCAAGCAGCACCAGGATGATGCCGAACACTACGGCCTTCATCGGGATGTCCCGCTGAGTGCGCTCTACCTGTTCTGCCGGGCCGCCTTTCTTGCGGAATTCGCCCACGGCAAGACCCACGGCGCTCTTGATTACGCCAGCCTGCTTGATTATGCCGATTATGCCGGCGGTGGCAAT
>CACYEB010000177.1 GCA_902773305.1 uncultured Bacteroidia bacterium | reverse complement strand
GTCATAGGCCAGACACTGAGCGACTATACTACCGGGGTTTCACGTGCCGAGATGCACGATATGATTGTGGTCTGCGGCGAAATCGCAGCACCGCCCTGCCGTATAAACGTAGGTGGCGAACGCAGCGCACTGGATGAAGTTTCCGACGGGGTATTCGAAGGTGAGGTCGAGATTCCTGCAAGTACCAGCTTTGTGGTTGAGATAGAGGGAGAACCATTTGGTTTTGCAACCTTCTCCGGCGCAGGCGGCCTGGGAACCATTATCTCAGAGGCTTCCGCCCTTCCGGTAGCAAAAATCCAGGCGGCCGGCAAAAGCAAACGCAGTTACTATGTCAAGAGGGCAATAGGCACCATGGCCAGTACCGCTGTTGTCAACAACCCCTTCACCATCAATCTGGAAAGTTCAGGCAAGATGCATGTGCGCTTCGACATTTCCGATCCGGCGGCACCCAAATACAATATCTACTTAGTTGAAACTCCGGACCCCGCAGTTATCTTCCACGAAGATTTTGACCTTTGCACTCTGGGCGGTGACTACATTGCTCCCGCCGACGGCAACGGACAGAAGGTCGATACCTACGACGGATATCTTCCCGCAAGCGGTACGGTCACACAAAATAACGGAGCTTTTCCTTTCGACTATATTATTGATGGATCCTCAGCTGCCGAGTGCCTTCCGGAATATATGCAGGCATACGGCTTTCAGGACTGGACATTCGTCTATGCAGCCGAACGTCCTGGCGGGATGCAGCTCTGCTCCGGATCCATAGGCGGGGCCATGACCACTCCTGCGTTCAGCAAGGTTGAAGGCAACGTTGATGCTATCATTGAAGTTGAGATAGCTCGATTCTCTACGAGTTCTACCGATCCGGTTTATTTCATCCTTGAGAACGGGGGCACTTTCACTTCCGGAACTATTATGCGTGAAGCATACACGGCGGCGAGCCAGTCCGGAGCAAGTTTCCCCGAGGCCTCAACCACTTTGAGCAGTTTCCAGAATGGAGGCACAACTTTGGAACTTGCAGACGACGATTACTTCCCGCACTCCTGGAATAACGCCGATATCGACAAGCCGGTCTCGCACATCCGCCTCGAAGCCAGCGGACTCACAAACGCCACCAAGTTCAAGGTCGACTGCCCCAAGGGCGCAAAGAACGCGCCCCGCGTATTTGTGTTTGACATAAAAGTCACCAAGAAATAATGCATCTTCTGTTTTCTTTAATAGCTTCAGCAATAATAACAGGCACCCCCCTGCCGCCATGGCAGGAGGGTTGCCTTGATATTCACGCCATCAATTCAGCACGTGGAGAATGCACGTTCATCATTCTTCCCGACGGAACATCGATGATTGTCGATGCCGGTGAGTTTGTTGATTACAAGCCATCGAAGTTCAACAGGGTTCCGCCGAAGCCCGACGGCAACACCAGACCGGTGGAAGTTTATTCGCGTTACATCCAGCACTTTCTGCCCCCTGTTTGCAAAGGCAGGCTTGATTATGCTATAGTCACTCACTATCATAACGACCATATAGGCCAGATAGAGAAATGGATGGAACCCGACCCGGTGAGGGGATACGAGCTTACCGGAATCGCCGGAGTAGAGGCAAATATACCTTTCAGGACGCTCATCGACCGGGCTTGGCCAAAATTCAATGAGGTTCAGCTGCCCAGCTCTTCGAAAGGTAGCGGTTTTTATCCCAAGTTCGTGGAGTACGCTTGCAAGCACGACGGAATGAAAGCCGAGGCCATGAAAGTCGGGTCCAGACGGCAGATACGGCTCCGGCACCATGCCTGCCGTTACCCCAATCTGGTGGTGCGCAACTACGCAGCAAGCGGAGTAGTTTGGGATGGCAAAAAGAATTCATACGTTTATGAAGGAAAGCAGCTACGCGAAAACGGCGCTTCCTGCTGCTTTCTAATAAGTTATGGCAAATTTGATTATTACACCGGAGGCGATGCGGGAGGCAACTCCCTGGTAGCACTCCCGGTGGCGAAGGCAATAGGACGGCCCATAGAAGCAATGAAAGCCGACCATCACCTTTCATACCACACCATGAAAGATGAGACAATGGCTATACTTCAGCCGCAGGTGGTAGTTACACAAAGCTTCTATGAAAGAGACATCCAGCCCGACATCGAAACCCTCGGCCGGCTTATTGACTCCGGAACGGTATATCCGGGTCCGAAACACTTCTACTTTACCAATATCGGGCCGGAGCAGCGAAGGGCACACAAAGAGCTATACGACAAGTCAGCTGGCATGAACGGACATATTGTTATCCGCGTAATGCCCGGAGGTTCTGAATTTTATGTATATTTGTTGGACGACACCGATTTTGAATACCGGGTGCTCCAAGTTGACGGACCTTTTAAATGCAAATGAGAAGATTTATTTGTTGCGTTTGGGTTGCTGCGCTGTTGCTGCCGTTTTCGTGCACGAAGGGAAACGGGAGCCAGACCGAGCCCGAAAAAAAAGAAACCAAAAGTCCTTTTGAGGCTGAGGTGGGAAAAGCTCTTCCTGCATGGGCCGAGGGCTGGCTGGACATCCATGCCATCAGCACAGGCAGGGGCGAGTGCACCTTCTTCATAATGCCGGACGGGACCTCTATGCTGATAGATGCCGGTGAGACGGTCACTTCAACGTCATCGCCGGTTTCAGTTGCCCAAAGGCCGGACGCCGGCACCCGCCCTTACTTCACGCAAACCCGCTACATGAAACACTTCCTGCAGGCCACGGGGCACGATTACCTAGATTATGCCGTAATGAGTCATTTTCACATCGACCACTTCGGCACCCCGTCAGGAAAGGGCTTTACAAAGAGCTCGGAAGGATACACTTTTACAGGATTGATGGCCATTTATACTTCCCTGCCATACAAAAAGATGCTCGACAGGGCTTGGAGTGCGAACGATCCGGAATATGACTTCATCGACAAGAGCGGTAAAGACTACAGCGCCAAGACCGTTGGTGACTATACCGAATTCGTTAAATATGCCACCTCCAAGAAGGGTCTGGAGATGGAACGCTTCAAGGCAGGCACCGACCAGCAGCTCGTTCTGAAGTACAACAAGGACAAGTATCCGGATTTCAAGATATTCAACTATGCCGTCAACGGTGAATACTGGGACGGCGGAGCTATCGTGAACGCCTACGGGGGTTCGATTCCCTACGAAAACGGGAACTCCTGCATCTCGCTTATAAGCTATGGAAAATTCGATTATTACACTGCGGGTGACGCAGGAGGCAACACCAAGATGGCAGTACCTGTGGCTAAAGTCATCGGGCGCCCCATCGAGGCCATGAAGGCCGACCACCACATGTCGGTTAACTGCCTGCCCAAGGAGCAAATGAGCATACTCAAGCCACGAGTAGTAGTCACCCAGAGTTTTGCCCAACGTACCGACCAACCGATGCTGGGTACAGTGGAAGCCCTTCTCGAGCATACTTATTACGACAGTGATGTATCGTTGTACTTTACATGCATCGACCCGGTGATATCCACACCTAATGCCAATCTGTACGACCGATGCCACATCAACGGCCACGTGGTGATACGCGTGGCGCCCGGCGGCGAAGAGTACTACGTGTTCCAGCTCGACGACACCAACAACCTCTACAAGGTTAAATCCATTGAAGGGCCCATCAGATGCAATTAACAACAAACTACATACATTATGACAAAAACAAAGACTTACATCCCTCCGCAGGTTTATGCGGAAACTATTGACTGCAGCTTTGGCCTCTGCCAGGCCAGCGGCGGTGAATTCAACGAGCCCACTGACGTGGACGACATCGTATGGAACGACTAGTGTATAATCTTAAAGGACAATGGAAATGAAAAAGTTAGTTAATTATATACTGGTCACGGCGGCCGCTTTTGCCGCTCTTTCCTGCAACAAAGAAGTCGCCCCCGAAACTCCAGCGACTCCCGAAGGAGTAATAGTATTTAAAGCCACTCTCGATCAGCCTGCCAAAGCAAGCCTCGATACCTACAAGGTAGTCTGGGAGGAAGGAGATGTAATCGCCGTAAAGAGCGGTGATACATGGGCAAACTCCACACCTATCACAGAGGCGGATATCGAAGACGGTGGCCGCACCGCATCGTTCTCTGTCAGCATTGCTTCGGCCAGTTCATATACCTTGGTCTATCCTGCCTCCGCAGTATCTAATACCGCCCTCCCGGATGGTTCACCTGCCGAAGCTGTTATGCTGTCCCTGCCTGCAGAGCAGGTTATTCCCGCCGGTGGCGTAGTCGATCCGGCCGCGCTCGTTCAGATCGGAACCAGCACCGAGTCAAATAAAGTTACCTTCAAAAATGCTGTATCGCTGGTCGAAATCCTAATAGCCGAGAGTGGTATCGACGCTATGTACGTACAAGCAATCAATCCTTCCGGCGCGGAATTAAAGATTGGCGGAGAAGCTGTGGTTACTCCCGACCCCGGGGCCGCTACCGGAAACAAATCTACCATCAAAGTTAGCGGCAGTTTTACTTCCGGACAGAAGTATATTGTCGCAGTATGGCCCCAGACAAGCGTAGGCAGCGTACATCTGGGATTCTCCAAGGGCTCCGGTTCTTCCTTGCAGAAAGCTGGCCGTACCGGGACATCAGCCGCCGGCTTCGACCTCCCGGTGAGCGGTGGCCGCGTGTTTGAGAATCTCGGAAGCCTGAACTGGTTCGACGGAACTATCAAAACCAAGGCCGACCTCGACAAATGGGCATCTCTAGCTGACTTCTACTCCGCCAGCGAGACCGTTAAACTTGGTGCAGATATCGACTATCAAGGCGACACCTGGACTCCGGTCAGCGGAAATGAAAATTCCGGACACTTCGCCGGCACTTTTGACGGCGCAGGTCATTGCATCTACAATATCGTCCTTGGCACGACGAGCGAGTATGCCGGCTTCTTCTCCATTCTGGCGTCTCCCGATGCAAGGATCCGTGTAAAAGACCTAATCCTTGGAAAAGCGTCAGGCGACGAAAGTTCTCTTATTGTAAGCAGCGGTAATGTAAAGTATGCCGGTGCTCTATCCACCAGGATAAAGAACACCCAGATCAGCAATGTCAAGAATTACATTCCTGTAACGGTGGAGAATGCAGCAGAAGCAAACAACATCGGAGGTCTTGTGGGACAGTGCATGTCTGACTCAGACAATAGCATAACCAATTGCCATAACTATGCTAATGTTTCCTTTAAGTCAAATGTCGCGGGAAACAACTACTATGGCGGTATCGTAGGTCTGATTTCAGGAAAGACAGCCATAACGGACTGCACCAACTCCGGAGTTATTTCACGCAGCATCGCATCTTCCAATAAAGGGGTTAACTGTCTCGGAGGCATTGCCGGACGCTCCGGAAATACTCTTTCAGGTGTAACCATCACCAATTGCACCAATTCCGGAACTATTGAAATTACTGATAATATTAAGGCCGGTCAGCTTTACATGGGAGGAATCATCGGAATGGACGGAAGTCCTGCGGACGCATCCGCCCGTAACCTTATTGTGTCAAAGTGCACCAATAGC
>CACYEB010000176.1 GCA_902773305.1 uncultured Bacteroidia bacterium | reverse complement strand
CAGCCCCTTTGCCCGCCGGCGGGCATTCACGGCGCTCTTGAGCATTGTGGTATTGCTCACACCGGGTATCTCTACCGGATATTGAAAGCCCAGGAATACTCCCGCCCAGGAGCGCTCCTCTGGGGACATCTCCAGCAGCGACTCACCGTCAAGCAGCGCCTCTCCCTCCGTCACGGTATAACCCGGCTTGCCCGCAAGGACCCCGGAAAGGGTACTCTTGCCGGCGCCGTTGGGCCCCATTATGGCGTGCACCTGGCCGCGGCACACCTCGAGATTGATGCCTCGCAGTATCTCCCGGTCCTCTACCGACGCGTGCAGGTTTTTGACTTCCAGTAATATATCCATAAGCTACTTGTTTTCTTTTTTATAAAGTTTCCACCAGCTTGCCAGCGACCAGAGGCCGTTGACCAGGTACAGGGCACACACGATGGGCATAAACACGTGGCCCACAGAGATGTGCAGTATAATCTGGGTGACGTTGACCACCAGCCAAACCAACCAGCAGTCCCACTTCTTCAGGGCGGACAATAACTGGGCGTACAGTATCAGCACTGTGACGACGGTGTCCAGGTAGGGGTGCGGGTCGGCGGGGAAAAGTTTGTAGAGCATCCATCCCCAGGCGAAGGAGAGCAGAATCACCGCGGCCACGCCCAGCACCCGTTGCGTCCAGCTCAGCCGAGTCACCTTCAGATCACCGCTTGAACTCTCCTCTCCCTTTTGGGGATGCGTCCAGCGCCAATGTCCTATGATATTGATGGTGAGCGAGATGGGTTGCAAGAAGAGCGATGCGTAAAGGTTTTTGTTCCAGAACAGCAAAAACAGCGCGGCGGTGTACAGATATCCCACCCAGAAATTATACTTGGAGTTACGGCCGGCAAGGAACACGCACGTCAGACCCAGCAGAGATGATATAAAATCTATCATCAGCACCGGAGCGCCTCCCAAAGTGAAAAGAGTATAATTCATCCAGTCCATCATCCTACACTTCCTTCAAGGTTCACACTCAACAGCCGTCGGGCTTCTATCGCAAACTCCATAGGCAGCCTCTGCAACACATCAGAGGCGTATCCCCCCACAATCAGCGCCACCGCATCCTCCTCGCCGATCCCCCTCTGACGCAGATAGAACAACTGGTCTTCGCTTATCTTGGAAGTTGTTGCTTCGTGCTCCAGTATGGCACCGGAGTTTGCGCAGTCTATCACAGGAAACGTATGGGCGCCGCACTTATCGCCTATCAGCAGCGAGTCACACTGCGAGTGGTTCCGTACCCCGCTGGCGCCGGCGGCAACCTTCACCAGGCCGCGATAGCTGTTCTGGCTCTGCCCTGCGCTGATACCTTTGCTCACGATGCGGCTGGTGGTGTTGCGGCCGATATGAACCATCTTGGTGCCGGTGTCGGCTTGCTGGAAGTTGTTGGTGAGCGCCACGGAATAAAATTCAGAATGACTGCCGTCGCCGCGCAATATGGTGCTTGGGTATTTCCAGGTAATGGCACTGCCAGTCTCGACCTGGGTCCAGAACAGGCGGCTGTTCTCTCCCCGGCAAAGGCCGCGTTTTGTCACAAAGTTGAAGATGCCGCCCCTGCCCTCCCTGTCGCCCGGATACCAGTTCTGGACAGTGGAGTACTTGACCTCTGCATCTTTTTCCACGATTATCTCCACTATTGCGGCGTGCAGCTGGTTTTCGTCGCGCATCGGAGCCGTACACCCTTCCAGATAACTCACATAAGAGCCCTCGTCGGCCACAATAAGTGTCCGCTCAAACTGGCCGATACCCCGGGCGTTGATGCGGAAGTAGCTGGAAAGCTCCATCGGGCAGCGGACACCTTTGGGGATATAGCAGAACGAACCGTCGCTGAACACCGCGCTGTTGAGGGCCGCGAAATAATTGTCGCCCGGCGGCACCACTTTGGCCAGGTACTTCCTGACCAGATCGGGATGATTCTGCACAGCCTCGGAGAAAGGGCAGAAGATAATTCCCTTCTCTGCCAGCGTCTTCTGGAAGGTGGTCTTTACCGACACCGAGTCGAACACTGCATCCACCGCCACCCCGCTGAGGGCGTCGCGCTCGTGCAGCGGAATGCCAAGCTTGTCAAAGGTCCTGATAAGCTCGGGATCCACCTCCTCGCGCTTTTTGGGAGGTTTTGGGGCGGCATAATAGATGATATCCTGAAAGTCTATTTCCGGGATGGTAAGATGGCCCCAGGCGGGCATCTCCATCGACTGCCACTTGTGCAAGGCATCCAGCCGGAAGGCAAGCAGCCAGTCGGGTTCTCCCTTCCTTGCAGAAAGCGACCGCACGATATCGTCGTTCAACCCTTTTGGGAAAAACTCCTGCTCGATATCGGTGGTGAAGCCCTCTGTATATTCCGAAGAGAGCCGCTGCAGTATGTCCTCATTTTCTGCCATAGAAGGCAAAGTTAGTTTATTTATCATTAACTTTGCTTTCAGCAACGATTTTCAAGACAATATGGCAGAGCAAAAACCCCAACGTACGGAATTCTCGCAAATCGGCCACAGGGCCGCCGTATCACGCCTCTTTGAAGGCAGTGGTTACACCAACACCCCTGACATTACGGTATGGGACGGGATCGCCAGTCACAAGATGATGTCCCAAGGGGTCGATTTCGACCTGGTTTACAACCCGCTCAAGCATCTCGGCTACAAAGCCGTGCTGAATGTGCTGGGAGAAATTTATGCCGCCTTCCACCGTCCCCGCGCTCTCAGCGTGGCGGTGGGCGTCTCTTCGCACTTTGCCTTTGAAGATATCGCCGAATTCTGGGGCGGTGTGCTGGCCGCAGCCAAAGAACATAGCCTCAAAGAGTTACACCTGGATCTCTTCCCTTCCATCAACGGCTTGCAAATCAGCCTGATGGCTATCGGCGTTCAGACCCGTACCGTGGCCGGAAAGATCCCTGTGGCATCCAGCAAAGACCTTATCTGCCTGGGTGGAAATGTCGGTGCCGCCTATATGGGCCAGCACGTGCTGGAACGCGAAAAGGGGGCTTTCCTGGCGGCCGGAGAGAAGAATGCCAAACAGCCCGACCTCTCAAAATACAAATATCTGCTTTCGCAGTATCTCTGCCCGGAGATCCCTGCGAACGTGATTGACCGCTTCACCAAAGGGGGATTCTATCCCTCCGCCGGCGTCTTTGACAGCCGTGGCCTGGCCGAGGCGATAAACACACTCTGCGAAAAGACAGGCTTCGGCGCAAAACTATATCTCGACCGCCTGCCCATCGCCTCGGAAACTTTTTCGATGGCCGCCGAGATCAACATAGATGCCGTCACTGCCGCCATCAACGGCGGTGACGACTACCGCCTGGTATATACCCTGCCCATTGAACAGTTCGAAGCTTTCCACAAGGAAATCCAGACATTTGACGTAATCGGTCATCTGGCGC
This sequence comes from uncultured Bacteroidia bacterium, assembly GCA_902773305.1. GTDB lineage: Bacteria > Bacteroidota > Bacteroidia > Bacteroidales > UBA932 > Equibacterium. The sequence continues at coordinate 1,836 of CACYEB010000176.1, read as the reverse complement.
ACAGCGATGTCGGTTGCGTACTGGTCACCCCCGACGGTGCCGAGCTGCCGCTGAAGGAACTATAGGGGCACCCGCCGGTCAGAAATCCACCCTGAGCGAAAGACCGCTAGCCAGATTGGCATTGGGCGTGGCAGCAACAGGGGAACATCCCACGTACGGCTCAATGTGGAGTTTAATCTCTGATTTGCGGCCGTACACATCCTGATAGTACATATTTTTGATTTTTGCAATCTTTACCGCGTCGCAAATGTTCCATATCCACAAAGTTCCCGCAGCAAGGAACAGCGGTATCGAGGAGTACCCGCTGTGGTAGCTGTCGCGATATCCCTGATTGTCATAGCTGTATGTACCAGCCGTAGCGGCACTTACTGTAGCCATACCCAATGTAAGATATGTTCCAAGGCAAAAGGCCGCTCCCCTGCCCCACTCGCCGCAGAATAACTGGCCCAGGCCCGGGACATAAAAAGAGCCGAAGCCGGCCAGGAACGGGCTGTAGGGGTCATCGTCGCGACGCACATAATCATGCTTATTGTAGAATCGCTTGTACTGCTTGTATCTCATCCCTTCATATACCTGGGTACTTGGGTAGGATGAGGGCATAGCCTCTTCGTAGAAAACATCCTTATCCCCGTTTGCATAGCGTATCATCAGGATTTCACTGAGCGGGATAATATAGACGGGGCCGTCGGGATTTGAATATTTTACATATTTGACGGTTGAGGTACCCACTTCCAGAACCTTTGCCTGAACATCCTTTCCATCGGTAGTGGTTATCAAATCCTGCGCCGTCGCAAGCGAATATCCGGCACACAGCAGCACGAACAAAATAACGATGCGTTTCATTGAATGATATAACTTTTTTAATCTATTAAATGCGACGGCACTTCATAATTAACGGCCATTTACAGCCTTCTGATCCAGATATTGCGGAAGCTGACGGCGGGGCTGCGGTCGCCGTGGGCCTGAAGGCCGATACGGCAGTCGCCGTGCGTCACTACGTCCGGCAGCCCCAGATACCTGGTGTTACCGTAAATCACGGTATCGTTCTGTATCACTACCCCGTTGTGCAACACGGTGACGCGTGGCGGAAGGTGGAAAGTGCCGTCATCGTTGAAAACTGGCGCGTTGTAAATGATGTCAAACACATTCCATTGGCCAGGAGGCAGCATTGCGTTGACCAACGGAGCCGTTTGCTTGTAGATTGATCCGGCCTGTCCGTTTACGTAGGTTTCGTGCTGATAGCTGTCCAGGATCTGCAGTTCATAGTGTCCGACCTGGAGATAGACGCCGCTGTTGCCTCTCCCCTGCCCGGCAAACGACTCGTCCATAGGCGGCACGCACCACTCGATATGCAACTGATAGCTTCCGAAGGTTTCTTTGGTGTGGATGTCACCGGCAACCTTATCTACCGTCAGTATGCCGTCTCTGACAGGCCATAGGGCGGGACCGCCGTCCTTTGAGCTGATCCAGGCGTCCAGACCGCCGCCGTCAAAGAGGATGATGGCATCGGACGGCGCGCCTCCCGATGCCGGGTCGCCAGGCGCAACCACGGCTGGTTTAGGCTCCCACACCTCGGTGTATTCCGGACGCATCTGTGCCCGCGCTGAAACGGAAACAAGGCAAGCCGCCACCGAGGTAACGGCAAATAAAATGTAAGACCACTTCATTTTAGCGGGCCGCTATGCACTCTATCTCTACAAGCGCGCCTTTGGGAAGAGTTTTTACTGCAACCGCACTGCGGGCTGGGAAAGGAGCCGAGAAAAACTGCGCGTAAACCTCGTTCATCGCAGCAAAATCTCCCATATCCGCAAGAAAAACGGTGGTCTTGACGACGTT
>CACYEB010000175.1 GCA_902773305.1 uncultured Bacteroidia bacterium | reverse complement strand
TCGGTTTCGAAACGGACGGTGCGTACGAAGGCTTCCTGCGTCATTCCGGTATATCCACCGTCGCAATCAACCTGATTGAGGGTGGCTGCGAAATAAATGGGGGCGTTGTTACGCTTGGCGGCGCGCAGGCTGGCGCGGATTACTGCGGGAGAGTTGGGACACGCCGCAAAGATGGTGCGCGGGATGCCGGTCTCCTTGTGCAGTTCGTCGATTCGTTTGAGAAGTTGCTCTGTCTTGCGCATATCGTTATTACCTATTATATATACAATGTAACGCCTTCAACTACGCGGGAAATGTTGCCCGAGACGGAAGGGGAGTCGGGGCAAAGCCCGGAGTTGATAGACTTGAACATACCAAGCATCTGGGCTGTGAATACGTACGCAACGCAGCCGTAGCAGGCAGGTATGTCTTCGTCAAAACCGAGTTCCACGCAGAGGTCTGCCGGTACGCCGGGGTCTTTGAGACAAACCACCACGCTGGCCTTTACGGTATTGTTGGCCTGGATCTGACGGATGAGGTCCAGTTCGTAGCGGCGGATCTTCTCCTTGGGGGACATCAGATATACCATCAGCGACTCGGGGTTGACCAGCGCCTTGGGGCCGTGGCGGAATCCCAGGAACGAATCGAAAGCGCACATCACAGCGCCGTCGGTAAGCTCCTGCAATTTCAGGCGGGACTCCTCTGCGACACCCTGGAGAGGGCCGCTGCCAAGGAAGATGGCACGCTTGAAATCACGGCGGGTCAGCTGTTCGATGTCGTTTTCATATTTTTCCATAGCGTTCCTTACGCATTCCGAAAGGGTTCTGATATATGTCTTGTGCGTCTCCAGATTGTCGATGTTGGCAATCATAGAGCAGGAGAGAAGCATCGTGGAGTAGCTGCTGGTCATAGCCAGCGAAAGGTCGTTGGTCTCGGGAGGGAGCAGGATGCAAAGCACGTTGTCTCCCTTTCTCTTTGCAAGCTCGCCTTCTGCATTGCAGGTAATGAATATATGGGCTACTTTTCCGGCTGTGGCTTCCACGGCCTTCACGGCACCGATGCTCTCAGGACTGTTGCCGCTGCGGGCAAAGGAGATGAGCATCACCTTGCTGCTCTTGTCAAAATAGAATTCCGGGGCGGTCAGGATGTCCGTGGTGGCGATGGCACGGGCGCCCCTGAACCTAGTATCGAAAAGGGCGGGTTCCAGGGCATCTCCGATGTATGCCGAGGTGCCGGCTCCTGTCATTACAATTTCGAAACCCTCCGAAATATGCTTGTCTATGAATGTCTTAATCTCGTTTTTTCGCTTAAGTATGATCTCACAGGCTTCCAGCCATACTTTTGGCTGTTGCTTAATCTCTTTGTACGTGTGTAAATCTTGTGTCATTATGTTGGAGGTTTTATTCCGAACAAAAATATAAAAAAATAGAATCGAAATTTCGTTTAAAACAGCAAAAACATTTCGGTATGTTTCGGTTTATGGCATCCTAAACGTTCACTGTTTCTACTTTCACGTTTATGGACTTGAGCTGGTTGCGCATGTTCGAGGGGAACCCGTTGTCTGTGATAATGGTGTTCAACTTGTCCACCGAGGCGATGAAAGCAAGGGCGCGTTTGTTTACCTTGCTGGAGTCGAACACGGCGATTACCTCCCTGGCCCGGGAGATCATCACCTGATTTGTGCTGGCTTCCTCTACGTTAGGCGTGGAGAGCCCCGATTCCACGCTGAAACTGTCCACTCCCAGGAACAGTTTGTCGCAGTAGAACAGCTTGAGGTTGGATTCGGCCAGGGGACCCACTACGGAGAGACTGGTCTCGCGCATCAGTCCGCCCAGCAGCATCACCTTGAACCTTCTGTATTTAACTGCCTCCAGCATAGCGTTTACCGAGGTTGTTACTATGGTAAGGTCGTTGAAGCGATGCAGGTTTCTGACAACCTCGAGCGCCGTGGTACCGGAATCCACCAGAATCGTGTCACCGTCTTTGATGTGGGCTGCGGCGGCACGGCCGATGGCCTGTTTTTCGCGGGAGTTGACCATTTGCTTGAAGCTGAAGTTGTGCTCGTCGGGCTCTCTCTGGGAGGTGGTGCTCTCCATCAGCGCGCCGCCGTGGACGCGGATCAGAAGCTTGCGGTCCTGGAGTATCTTAAGGTCTTTGCGGATGGTAACTTCGGATACGCCGAACATATCCTTGAGTTGTGAAACGGTTACCGAGGAGTCTTCGCGTAACTTCTGGAGGATGGCTGACCTGCGCCCCTGAGCGGTGTCGTATATTTTCATAGTGTTTCGATTTTTATGCAAATATAACATTATTTCGATATGAAACAAAACGAAATGATAAAACTTTCAGAAAAAAGATTATATTTGTACCCGAGAGAAAAAATCGAAACAATGAGAAAGTATGATATTGCAGCCATCGGCGAACTGAATGTCGATGTCATTATGAACGGCATAGAGTCCGAGCCGGAGATCGGCAAGGAGAAATTCGCACAGGATATGACGGTGACACTGGGCAGTTCCACTGCGATATTCGCCGCCAACGCCGCGTCCCTGGGCAGCAGGGTCTGTTTCGTGGGGATGATAGGGCGCGACTCTTTCGGCCATCTGGTGCGTACTTCGCTGGAGGCCAGGGGCGTGGATACGTCATATCTGGTGGAAGGGGATGTCCCCACAGGCGCCTCCATCTGTATGAGTTACGGGGAAGACCGTGCCGTGCTTACATATCAGGGGGCAATGGACGTGATGGGGCTTGAAGATATGGACCTTTCGGTATTCGACCAGGCGAAGCACATCCATCTCAGTTCGATTTTCATGCAGTCAGGAATCCTGCGTGACCTTGAGAGAATCCTGGACCTGGCGGCATCAAAAGGCGTGACGGTTTCGCTTGACACTCAGTGGGACCCGGTAGAGAAGTGGGCGTTTGACTACAAGAGGCTCCTTCCCAAGATTACGATATTCATGCCCAACGAAAAGGAATTGCAGTGCCTCACGGGCAAGGCGGACCTTGAGAGCGCCATTTCGGCTGTCGAGCCTTACCTGGGCTGCGCAATGATGCTCAAGTGCGGGAGCAAGGGATCTATTCTTATAAAGAAAGACGGTTCCCGTACGGGACTTCCCGCATTCCTCAACAGGGATGTGGTCGATGCCATCGGGGCGGGCGACAGTTGCAATTCCGGTTTCGTGAGCGCCTTCGTGAAGGGGCTTCCGCTTGAGGAATGCCAGCGTACCGGCAATCTGACCGGTGCTGTAAACACTACTGCTGCGGGCGGCACGGGAGCTTTTACATCGCTGGAAGATGTAAAGAAGGTGTGCCGCACCCGTTTTGGACAGGAGCTAAAACTGTAAAGAATGAAAAAGATAACAATCATAGGTGCCATACTGGTGCTGTTTGCCGGTTGTACGCCAAGACCCGCTGACTGCCTGCTTGCTGGTGGCAGGGTGCTGCCCGGCATCAGTGTCACGGTCGCGTCGGAGTGTCCCGACGGTTTTGACGGTCTCACCGTGCGCAGCGTGACTTTTGTGAATGTTTCCGACAAGGCCGTAAAAGTGGATGCGATGGAAACTTCACGCATTGCCGTTCAGGGGAAGAAGATATGGTCTTTCCAGCCCACTTCTTCGGGAGACCGGCTGGATTGGGCAATGCCTGTGGAAAAGGGGTTCCATAAACGGAACTTCCTTGGAATGAATGGATCCGACTATGGCGGCGGGATACCTATGGTATGCCTGTGGACACCTGATGCCAATGTCAGCGTAGGCTTGGCAGAGCCGGTGCTGCGTCTTGTGTCGATGCCGGTGTGCCGCAAGGGCAACCGCGCCGAGGCGTGCATCCGCCGTGACTTTGAAGAGCCTGTGGTGCTTCAGCCCGGCGATACGCTCAAGGCTTATAATCAGTTTGTAATGACCAGCAGCGGAGATTTCTTCAACCCGCTGCGCGAGTTTACCCGCTATATGCAGTCGGCATTCCATTTCGAAATGCCGGTTTCGCCCGCCGCCGCTTTCGAGCCGGTATGGTGTGCCTGGGGCTATGAACGGACATTCACTGTAGATGAAGTTATCGGCACTTTGCCAAAGGTTGTGGAACTCGGCTTCAAATGGGTGGATGTCGATGACGGCTACCAGATATGCGAAGGAGACTGGGAGGCCAACGAACGGATAGGAGAGGAGGGGATGCGCCGCATCACCGACGCTATCCACGACGCAGGCCTTCTGGCCAAACTCTGGTGGGCTCCGATGTGTGCCGATCCGGGGAGCAGGCTGGCAAAGGAGCATCCCGAGTTGCTGCTGGTGACCAAAGACGGTACCCACGAGGATATCAGCTGGTGGGACAGCTGGTACCTGTCTCCAGTGAACAAGGGAACTATGGATTACACCTTGAACCTGGTGGACCGTTTTATGCAGGACTGGGGTTTTGACGGATTCAAGTTGGACGGACAGTACCTGAATATGTGCGAGCCTGACTACAACCCCGCCAGCGGGCTGTCATATCCCGAAGAGGCCTGCGAACGCTATCCCGAGTTCCTGAAAGGTGTCAAAGATCACGTAGATGCCATCAAGCCGGGCTCCGTGGTGCAGCTCTGCCCCTGCGGATGTGCGATGAATTTCTTCCTGCTGCCTTATTTCAACCAGGCGGTGGCATCCGATCCCACATCCAGTGCCCAGATACGTATGAAGCGCAAGGCATACGCCGCAATGTGTCCGGGCCTGGCCTATTATGCCGACCACGTGGAACTCAGTGACGGCGGCCTCGACTTTCCCTCGCAGGTGGGTGTGGGAGGTGTCATCGGAACCAAGTTTACCTGGCCAAAGGCCAATCCCGACGCCACCGAGAGTGGCGGAAGCCTGCTCACAGAAGAGAAGGAGGCCCTGCTTCGCAAGTGGGTCCCCATCTACAACGAGAAGATGCTCTCTACCGGCAGCTATCTGAACCTGTATGACTTTGGATTTGACAGGCCCGAGGCCCACGTTATAGAGAAGGATGGAGTGATGTACTACGCTTTCTATGCTCCAGAATGGAATGGGGAGCCCATTGTGCTTCGCGGCCTTCAGGAGCGCCCCTACAAAGTCACAGAATATGCATCGGACGACCTGAAAACCTACGAGGTGCAGGGTCCCGACCCCGTCATCAATCCGATATTTAAAGGCAACTACCTTATAGAAGTTAAATAATAAGCCTATGAAATTCAATAAACTTCTGGCATTGATTCTGGTTCTTCCCCTGCTGACTTTCTGCAACGGGAAAGCGAATTATGAACCCGATGACCAAACCTCTTACGAAGGAGCCGCCACCGAACTGAAAAACGGTGACGCGGTGCTCGCTACCAACCCAAATGTCCAGAAATTCCTCTCGGAGGTAGAATATCCCGACAAGGATTACTCTTTTACCAAGGTGCTGGATTATTACGGCGGTTTCAACGGCAAACTCTACAATGAGCAGGGACTGGAAGATCCCGCCGGCGAAGCTTTCAGCTGGACCAAGGAACCCGACAGCGACATTCCCCCGTCCTACAGTATCCGCTGGAGTAAGGCTGCCCTGAAAGAGGGCGCGCTGACCCTGCATCTGGAGGACAAATACTCCTGGAAGGCCGATATCCCGGTGCCGGAAGGCCAGTGTTTTATCAACATCTCCAACCTGGTCCCCAACGACAGTTATACCTACAAGGTTCACTCCTCCAAAGGCAGAGTTATAAAAGAGGGCGGATTCACTACCACCGGACTGCTGCATCAGGTGTACTTCCAGGGTGATGAAGGCGGCGTGCGCAACGTGCGTGACCTGGGCGGTTGGAAAACGATCGACGGCAAAACGGTAAAGTACCGCAAGCTCTACCGTGGCGGGCGTATGAACGATCCCTGGGAGACTATGCTGAACGAACAGGGCCAGAAAGAGGTCCTCATAGAGGGTATCGGCGCGCAGCTGGATCTTCGCGGCAAGTCGGACGTAATGAATGTCCCTGCGGTTGACGGGCTGGCACACTGCGCACCGGTCATCGAACAGGGAGGCAAGACAATGCTTGTCAAGGACGCCGCGAAAACCAAGGAGTGCTTTGAGTTTATCGTAAACAGCCTCAGGTCCGACAGGCCCGTGTTTTTCCACTGCTCCCTGGGACGCGACCGCACTGGTACCCTGGACATTCTTTTACTGGGTCTTCTGGGTGTAAGGGAAGGCGACATCGGCAAGGCATACGAGGTTACCTATTTCGCTCCCGTGGGATACAGCGTCTCTTCGTCGGAGAAGGGCAGCAATCCGGAACCCGTTTTCAAGAATACGCGTAAAGAGTGGGTTTACAGTGATGTGGTTCCCTATCTGTGGCAGCGGGCTGGTGTAGGTGGGTCTTTCGCCGACGGTGCAGAGAAGTATCTGCTCAACGTGGCTAAAGTCTCGCAGCAGGACATCGATGACTTCCGTAAAATGATGCTTGAATAATCAATTTTAATATATGAAAACAAGATTCTTTTTTCTGGCAGCTATACTTGCACTGCTGTCAGTCTCCTGCCAGAAAGCCGATCCTTACGGCTATGTGGTCAAGAACAATCAGATAGTCTACAACACTCCGCCCCGTCCGGCCGACCAGCAGAGTATGCTGGGGTTTGCGGCAGAGCCCATTGAGAATGTCCGGGTAGGTGTCGTGGGCCTTGGCGACCGCGGTACCGGCGCCATCTGGCGTATGCCCTATCAGGAGTTTGCCACCGTGGTGGCTCTCTGCGACCTTTATCCCGACAGGGTTGAAAGGGCCCAGAAGGTGCTCGAAGACCTGGGCGCACCCCGCGCTATTCACGAGTTCAGCGGCGAAGAAGGCTACAAACAGCTCTGCGAACTGGAAGATGTGGACCTTGTGTATCTGGCAGTTCCCTGGCAGCTGCACACTCCCATCGCAGTTTATGCTATGGAGCACGGCAAGCACGTGGCCATTGAAGTTCCCGCAGCCACCAGCATCAAAGAGTGCTGGGATCTGGTGAACACCTCCGAGCGCACCCGCAAGCACTGTATGAT
>CACYEB010000174.1 GCA_902773305.1 uncultured Bacteroidia bacterium | reverse complement strand
GTGCGTGCATAATACTTGTTATGCAATCTGCGTTTCTCACTCTGACGGAAACGCTTGTCTGCTGATGCGTGATTTGCCATTACTTTATTATTTTATATTGGTAGTGGGTAGGAGAATCGAACTCCTCTTCCAAGAATGAAAATCTTGTGTCCTACCGATAGACGAACCCACCGAAACTCTCCCGAATTTGGGAGTGCAAAGGTATGTAAAAAATGGATTAAAGCAAATTTATTTATTCATAGGAATAAAGAATCCCCTCAACTTGGCGTAAATAGTTGCGTTTGTCATACTTGGGAGCATAGACAAATGCATCCATGGTAATAATCTCGTTTCCGTCTTCGCTCAGGAAGGAATGTGACAGGAAGGGACCTCCCATAAAATCGTTGTAGGCCTCCCAGAGCCCGCGCATCTCCACTACACTCCGGCCGTTGACGGTAATACGGTCGCTGCCAGGGAAAATGTCCGGATTGAGAATCATATAGCTCCCCTCAAGGGTGCAGGGGATATATTCCCTGGTGATTTCATTCCGCTTGGCTGCCAGTGAGGCGGCACTCAAGTCGGAGGAATCGCGGCAGGGATATTTCCACATCAGTATGCTCTGCACAGTGAAGGTAGTCTCGTTGGAAATCCAGATAAAATTGTCGGCAGTGCGCTTGACTGTGTAGCCATTGGGAAACAGGGGAGCGCCGCCGAACATTTTAGCAGCCGTTTTGTGCAAATCGGCGTTTTCAAAATTGTGGATATTGGCGATTACCCTCTCGCGTTCGGTTGCCTCCAGGGTGGAGAGGATTTTCTGCCCCCTCTGGGATATGAGTTCGGCGGCCTTCGCGGAGTCGGGAGCCTTGATGCCGATTACCAGCTGCGGGGTGGACCAGACGTCGTGGTATATGGCCAGGGAACTCTCGGTGTATTTCTTGTCTGTGTCGATGACAATAATGTTGCGGTGAACCTGGAACACTTTGTTGAATGCCTGTTGGGGCACATTGAACAAATCGTACGAAGGCTCTACCTGGGGCAGGTAGGGTACCTCGTCACAGAGCAGCGACCTCAGGGTACTGCCGGGCTCGGACTCCCATTCGACCTTGGTACACACCACGGCCACTTCGCCCGGTTTGCCGCTGATGGTGGGGAGAATCTTCTTCCCGTCGTTCTTACAGCCGGAAAGGGAGGCAGCCAGTGCAAGTGCCAGGAGAGCAAAAAACCGGAATGCTTTCATATATCTGCATTATTTGAATAAACTTCTTATATCGTTGCCGAAGGCCAGCACCATAAGTCCCAGCAGCAGGATCATGCCGATGGTCTGTGCCACCTCCAGGAACTTGTCGCTGGGTTTGCGGCCAGTGACAATCTCCACCAGGATAAACAGTATATGGCCGCCGTCAAGCCCCGGAATGGGGATTATGTTGAGCACTGCCAGCATAATGGATAGCATAGCCATCAGAGACCAGACCCGTTGCCAGTCCCAGGTGCCGGGGAAGATGCGGCCGATTGTAATGAAACTGCCCACCGACTTGTACGCCTTGGTCTTGGGTGAAAATATCAGCCCCAGGTCTTTGACATAACTGCCGATATAGTTGCAGGCCTTGCGGATGCCTGCCGGAATGGCGGGGAAAAACTTGTATTTAAGCCTGGTGATTTTGAAGAACTTTGACAGGTCACTGTCCAGCATTACCTGCACCTTGCCGGTTTCATCGACAAGCAGGCCGGCGCTGGTGCGTTCCCCGGCACGGTCCAGGCCGAATACCACCGAGTCGCCCTTGTGAAGTGCCAGCTCGGCCTGGATATCCTGTACCAGGAACATATCCTTGCCGTCGACCGCAATCACACGGTCGCCCGGCTGCAGTCCGCAGCCTTCGTTAATGGAATTCTCCATAAAGCCGGACACCACGAAAGGATAGGCTAGAGAAAACATACCCGGTGAGTTGAGCATCATCGGGATATATTCCTCACCGATGCTTATGGCGATGGTGTCGGCGCCGCGGAGCACCTTGACCTCGCTGCCGCGCGAGTGTACCAGTTCCAGCTGGATTTTGGCGAAATCGTCTATCTCGCGGCCGTCGATGGTGAGGATCCTGTCGCCGTTGCGGAAGCCCATCTCATAGGAGAGATCGTTGACAGCGATGCCGTAAACGGCGTCTTCGTTTCTCAGGTATTCTTCGCCCCAGTGGTGCAGGACCGCAGCATAGAGTATGATTGCCAGGATAAAGTTGAACAGTACGCCGCCGAACATTATCAGAAAGCGTTGCCAGGCAGGTTTGGTGCGCAACTCCCACGACTGTGGCTCCTTGCTCAGGGCGCTGGCATCCTTGGTCTCGTCTATCATACCGGCAATGGCGCAGTAGCCGCCCAGTGGTATCCATCCGATGCCGTATTCGGTATTGTCGGGATAT